>NZ_RZRP01000291.1:0-6865 GCF_003997795.1 Mesorhizobium sp. M7A.F.Ca.US.005.03.2.1
ATGTAATAGTTGCCGCGCACGCGATAGTTGACGAGCTCGCTGCTCCCATCTGCGCCGACGATGAAGAGTGGTGGCGCCTCGCCCTGATCTATGCGACGAGGGAACTCAATATAGACCTTGCTGCCGTCGTCGAAGGCTCGCGTCGGTCTCCAGGGCGGTGTGTCGCCACTGATTGAGTAGCGAAAGCGAAGGTTTTCGAGCGCGATATTCGACGCGACCGGTGTAACTGCCTCGGCTTGAGCATTGCGCTGGCGAAGCGCGATGATCTGGTCTTGGCTGTAGGTCCAGGAGATTGCCGCCATTGCGGTCTTCTCGGTGCTTTGAAGCTGCAAATGATAGGTCCGCCGGTCCGTCGTAATGACGACATTGGTGGCAAGACCCGGCGCGAAGGGTTTTACCAGAACATGGGTGCGCTGATTGTCACCGGTGCCGCTTGCGGTATCGCCAATGACCCAGCGCACGGTGTCGCCAGCCGACACGGCGGTTAGTTTCTCGCCCGGCTGCAGAGCGATGTCGGTCACGCGCTCCGGCGCGGCATAGAGTTGATAAAGCGCGCCATCGGTGAAGGGGTAGACTTGCACGGCATTAACATACCCGTACTTGGTGGGTTGCTGGGTCGCGGCTTTGTTGGCATCAGCGACGCGTTCTTCAGGGGGGCGCTTGTCCTCGGCCTTGCCGGGCTCGGGCTGCATTTGGCCAGGCAGCGGCAGTGGTTTTGGCACCTCGACAATTCTAATCGGCCTCTCCGGCGCCTTTTCGATCGCGGCCGGTTTGAAGTCGGCAGCGTCATAGGAAATCTCAGGCGGCGGCACCTTCTTCGATGCACAAGCGGAAACGACCGCTGCCGACACCGATAGGATCAGCACGGCACGAATCGGTGACATTTTACCTTTCATTGGTGGACTCCGTCGGAGAAAGGGGGGTTGGGACGGCGCTGTCGAGCTCGCGTGACCAGTCAATGGCATTGATGAAGACGCCGAGCGGATTCTTGCGCAGCTGATCCGTATTGCTTGGCGAGCGAATCACGATCGTGAGGATCGCAGTCCAGCGCATCGTGCTGGCAAGGCTTCCGCGCTCAAACACCTGCTCGGTCCATTTGACCTGGAATGAACTTTCGGAGGCTCTGACCACGCTGGTGACCTGTACCGAAACACTGCGCGTTCCGATCTGACCGAAGGGGTCGTTCGCCTTGGCGTATTCGTTGAGGAAGAGCGCTGCGCGATCGCTAGCAAAGTCGTACGCTGCCAACCAGTTCTGCCGTACCAAAACCGGATCGGTGGAAACGGAACGGACATTCTGGATGAAGCGGCCGAGATGCCAGGCGATCTGAGCATCCGAGGGCTCATAATTCCGGATCGCCGGCGCGACGGCGCGCGTCTCGCCGAAGCCATCGACCTCGACGACATAAGGCACGACACGGCTTTGCATCGACTGCCATACGAGTCCGCCGGAAAGCCCGGTCGCCAAGGCCAGGCAGCCAAGGGCCATGATCCGCCAGTTCCTGGCCTGCAGTCGAGATGAGCCGATGCGCTCGTCCCACAGCTGGGCGGCTTTTTGATACGGCGTGACCGGTTCGGGTGTTTTGCCGTAACGGTGCACGGGTCGCTTGAAGAGCATCTAGTCATCCTTGTCGTTGAGAGAGGGGGTGGCGCTGCCTCCCGGCCGGTCTCCGTCTCGGACAGCTTGCATGGCAGCGTGGCGATTTGCACGGGCGGTCTGTTCAGAACGTAGGCGCCTTGCCCACGTCGGCGCCGAAACAGTGGCCGAACCGGCAGAGCGTTCGGTCATTGGCGCTGTCGGCGTGCCGCCGGTCGCGGTCCACGCGGCATCGCGCCCGGCATCGGCGTTGCGCCCAACACTTGCAGTGGCGGATCGCGCTATGCGTATAGCGGCGCCGCCAGCTGCACTGGTTACACCATGCATTCCAGCAGCCACACCGGAGAGGCCAGCGTCGGGCGAGGTTGCGCGCCCGATCTGCCATGACGTGGAAGCAGCCGATCCCATTGTTGTGCCGGCTCGGATGGCGGCGACACCGCCGCTGGTTGCCATACGCGCGCCAGCAAATGCTGTGCCTCCAGCAACGAGTGATACACCCGCTGCCGCCGCGGTCGTGCCGAGGGCGGCGCCCGCCCCAAGCTGCGGTGCGCCTGAGACAAGACCCGACGCGATCCCCGGCCCAAAAATGCCAAGGCCAAGCAATGCCAGTGCGCCCAGTACCTGGGACATGGCACCGGCAAGATCCGGCTCCTTGCCTTGCAATGCGGAAGCGAACTCCCCGAAGAGCGTGGAGCCGATACCGACAATGACGGCGAGCACCATCACCTTGATGCCTGACGAGATAACATGGCCGAGCACGCGTTCGGCCAGGAACGCTGAACGGTTCCAAAGTGCGAATGGAACCAAAACAAAACCTGCCAGCGTGGTGAGCTTGAACTCAAGGATGGTGATGAAAAGCTGGATGGAAAGGATGAAGAAGGCGATGATGACCAGGAACCAGGCCATCAGCAGCACGAAGATGGTCAGTGCGTTGCCGAAGATTTCCGGGAAGCCCAGGAGCTGACTGGCTTGGTCAAGCATTGGCCAAGCACCTTCGAAACCGGTCGCGGCAATGCGGCCCGGGCGCAAGAGATTGTCTGCCGACAGATTGCCGGCCGACGCCTTAATCCCGAGACCGGCAAAAGAACGATAAACGATATCGGCGAGGTTCTTGAAATTGTTCAGAATGAAGGCGAAGACGCCAACATAGAGCACCTTGCGGACAAGCCGGCCGAGAACGCTGGTTTCGTCGCCGAGCGCCCACGCCAGGCCGGCAAGTGTGATGTCAATGCCGATCAGAATGGTAGTGAGGAAGGCGAGGTCGCCCGATAGCAGACCGAACCCGCTGTCGATGTAGCGGATGAAGGTCTCCATGAAGCGATCGATGACGCCAAGGTCGTTCATGCCGCTGCCTTTCTCGTCGTGATGAACTCGTGATTAATTGCCGGGATAAGCCGAGCCGGTACCCAAGAATCGCTTCGTCATCTCGCGGGCGGCTTCGTCTGACTGGGCCTTGCGGGCGGCATCCTCGGCCTCAGCTCGAAACTGCGTTGCGAGCAGCGTCTGGATCTGCATCTGCTGTTTTGTCGAAAGCGCCATCAGCTGGTTGGTGGCCTGGCTTGCCTGAAGCGCACCGGCCGCCCCTTGGCTGCGGTTGACGAGATCGGCGAGCAGATCGCCGTCGGCGCGGACGTTCTCGACGATTTGCGACTGGACACCCATGGTCTGGCGGAACGCCTGCATGGCGGTTTGCCAACGCTCCCGCGCAGCACTCGCCACATCGCTGACTTTGATCGTGGCGTCGTAGCTTTCCGGATATTGGCTGCGCCACTGGTCTTGAAGCTTGCCCAGATCAAAGCTGAGGCCACTCGCCTGGTCCATCAAGCCGTCGATGCGATGGAGCGAACCGGTGAGTTGGCCAACGGAAGAGAAATCCAGACGCTGAAGATTGCGCGCCATGTTCTGCAGCATGGTCGCCTGATTCTGCAGCGACTGGATCTGGTTGTTGATCTGCTCCAATGCGCGCGCGGCCGTCAGCACGTTCTGCGCATAATTGGACGGATCGAACACGATAAGGGCGTAGGCGGGCTGCACATAGTCGGCCATAGGCTTGGCGATCAGGGAAACGGTGATCAGGCCGGAGAGAAGGCGTCGCCGCATCATGAGAATTGCTCCTTGTCTGGTTGAGGGAATTGCTTGAGAAGTTCGCCGGCCCAATCGAGGCCGCGCGCGATCAGGAACTGCGAGGCAAAGCTGCCTTGCCCGTCTTCGGACATGATCCTGTCGATCAGAGTCTGCGTGGCCGGATCGGAAGCACCGCAAAGCGCAAGAGCGATGGGGCCAAGCTCGAGCTCGAACAGACGGTTGCCGCGGCGCGATTGCAGATAATACTGACGCTTCGGCGTGGCGCGGGCGATCAATTCGATCTGCCGCTCGCTTAAACCGAAGCGCTCGTAGGCTGTGCGCGCCTGGGGTTCCACGGCACGATCATTGGGAAGGAAAATGCGCTGCGGGCAGCTTTCGATGATTGCCGGCGCTATGCCAGAGCCCGCGATATCAGCCAGCGACTGCGTAGCGAAGACAACCGACACGTTCTTCTTTCGCAGCACCTTCAGCCATTCGCGGATGCGGGCGGCGAACAGCGGATTGTCGAGATAGACCCACGCCTCGTCGAGCATGATCAGCGTGGGCCGTCCGTCGAACCGTTCCTCAAGTCGCTGGAACAGATAGGTAAGCACCGGCAGCAAAGCGCTTTGGCTGTGCATTAACTCCTCGGTCTCGAAACACTGCACATCCGACAAGGCCAGCCCATCATGATCGGCATCGAGCAGGCGGCCGAAGGGACCGTCGAGCGTGTAGGGCATCAATGCGGTCTTCAGCGCATTGGATTGAAGCAGGACCGAAAGACCGGTCAGTGTGCGTTCCTGCGCCGGCGCGGTGGCAAGGCTGGCCAGCGCTGACCAAATAGCCTCCTTCACCTCCGGCGTGACGGTGACGTTCTCGTGGGCAACAAGGCTGGCGATCCATTCGGCCGCCCAGCTTCGGCTAGCCTGGTCGTTGATGCTGCGCAGTGGCTGAAAGGCAAGGGAACCGTCCGCTCCTAGCGCGTGGTGTTCTCCACCCATGGCAAGTGTTGCAGCACGGGCCGAATTGCCTTTGTCGAAGACATAAACCTGGGCGCCGGCGTAGCGCCTGAACTGCAGAGCAATCAGAGCAAGCAGAACCGACTTGCCGGCGCCGGTCGGACCAACAACCAGCATGTGGCCGACATCTTCGACGTGGGTGGAAAGCCGAAACGGTGTCGACCCACTGGTCTCGGCAACGAAAAGCGGTGGCGCTTCGGTTTGGGTGACTTTCGCGAGATGCTCGTTTGTCGCAGGACCGGCCCAAACCGACGACAGCGGCATGAGATGGGCAAGGTTCAATGTATGAACGAGCGGTTGGCGAACGTTAGCGTAGACATGGCCAGGCAATGAGCCGAGCCAAGCCTCGACCGCATTGACGCCTTCTCGGATCGTGGTGAAGCCGAGCCCATTGATGATGCGCTCGACCGCGCGAAGCTTCTCTGCAGCGGCTTGGCGATCCTCGCCCCACACCGTCACGGTGGTGGTGAGATAGCCGAAACTCACATGATCACCGCCCAATGCCTGAAGGGCTTCGTCGGCATCGAGCGCCTTGTTGTCGGCATCGCTATCGACAAGCGGGACCGGCTCGTTGGTAATGACCTCGCGTAGGATTGCCACGATCGATTTGCGCTTGGCAAACCACTGCCGGCGCAATCGCGTCAGCGTCTTCGTGGCTTCCGTTTTCTCGAGCGGAATGAAGCGCGTCATCCAGCGATAGGCGAAATCCTGATGATTGAGGGTATCGAGGATTCCGGGCCGGGTGAGGTTCGGAAAGCCGAGGATGGTCAGTGTGCGAAGATGCTGCTCACCCAGCATCGGCTCCAGGCCACCGGTAAGCGGCGCATCGACCAGGATTGCATCCAGATATATCGGCGTTTCCGGGGCCATGATAGGATGGCGACGAGGCGAAATCGTGCCGTGGAGGTAGGTCAACGTCTGAGCATCATCGAGGACGCGTACTTCGGACATGAAACCCGAGAAGAGATCGAGCACGCGGTTGGTCTCGTCACGGAACCTCGCCAGATCCTGGCGCCAGTCTCTTTCTCCTCGGGAATAATGAGAGTCGACGAGCGTGCTTTCTGCGCGCGCCTGGGCGTCCGGCGGTGGCATAAACACCAAGGTCAGATGATAGCGGCTCTCGTAGTGCGCTACCTTCCCCTCGAAAGCAGCGCGGCGTTCTTCGTCGACCAGCCACGACGCGGCGTCAGGAAAATGCGAGTTCGGATAGCCCAGCGCTTCTGTGCGCTCGGCCTCAAAGAACAATGCCCAGCCAGAGCCAAGGCGTCTGAGAGCATTGTTCGCCCGGGCGCAAATGCCGACGAGTTCAGCCTCCGTCGCACTTTCGAGATCCGGGCCGCGGAACCGCAACGTCCGCTGAAAGCTGCCGTCCTTGTTGAGCACGATGCCGGGCGCCACCAAGGCAGCCCAGGGTAGATGGTCGGCAAGCCGGTCGGCTTTGCTTCGATATTCCGAAAGGTTCAGCATGCAAGCCACCCCTTCAGACGTAGGTGGCGCACAAGCACGCTGGCGAAGTCCGGATCGCGTCTTGCGGCAAACACCGCTAACGAGTGGCCTGCGATCCAAAGCACCAGACCAGCAATCCATTGCTGCAAGCCGAAGCCAATGGCCGCGGCCACTGTACCGTTGAGGATCGCCACCGCGCGCGGAGCCCCGCCGAGCAGGATCGGCTCGGTCAGCGCCCGGTGGACCGGTACTGCGAAGCCCTCGATATGCTGCTCCCCGGCGGCCATCAGACGAGCGCCCCACCACCGAAGGAGAAGAAGGAGAGGAAGAAGCTCGATGCCGCGAAGGCGATCGACAGACCGAAGACGATCTGAATCAGGCGCCGAAAACCACCGGCGGTGTCGCCGAAGGCAAGCGTCAGGCCGGTGGTGATAATGATGATCACCGCAACGATCTTGGCGACCGGTCCCTGCACGGACTCCAGGATCTGCTGCAGCGGCTGCTCCCACGGCATGCCGGAGCCGGCGGCATAAACCGGGGCCGTGATAAGAAACGCGAGCGCTGTGGACGAAAGAAAGCGAAGCTTCTTGCGCATGAGGAAGGCCTTTCAAAGCTGCTGGAGTTGCGAAAGCGTGAGCGGGGCAACGGCGTAATCGCCGCTGCCGTCGAGACCGGTGACCTCGGCGATTGCGTCGATGTGGCGCGACGAGCCGCGTCCCGCTATGAAGACGATCAGATCT
>NZ_RZRP01000292.1:0-6841 GCF_003997795.1 Mesorhizobium sp. M7A.F.Ca.US.005.03.2.1
CGCGCTGCATCAAGAGCATGCGAATGACCGCCTGCGCGCCGGACAGGAAGATGCGCTCCTTTGCGAGATCGAACTTGTCGTCGAGCGCGACGTCGTGCAGCGTCATCAGGCATTTCCTCTGCGGAGGCCACGCGGGGCAGGCAGCCAACGTCGGGGTCGGATGACGCATCCTTTCTCCCCTTGCAAGGCAGGTCAAACAAAATCGCAGATGCCAGGCAACGCGCAACGAACAGTCCGCGGCCATCCTGAATCGAGTATGAAACCGATCCGCGGACATTGCCCGGCGCATGAACATTACAGCTGCGGCGCGGGCGGCCGCGACGCGTCAGCCGCCTTTCGAGCAATCTGGCTTCGGCTCGCCCGGCAGCTTGCCGTCGGGATGGCCGACGAGATCGGGATTGGCGGTGTAGAGCTGGTCGATGACCAGCGGCCGGTCGGGCAGGATCGACTGGTCTTCCGTCGACATCAGCGTGGTGTCGATCTTCTGCAGGACCGCGCCGTCGGCGCCCTTGATGCTGATGGCAATCGCATAGGGCTTGTTCTTGACGACGCAGGTCAGTGCCGGGCTCTCCAGCGTCACCTTGTCGAGCTTCGGCCAGACCTTCTGCTCGACCACCAGAGGTGCGCCGCCGGCGGGATCCTGGAAGCTGGCGACCGCCACCTGGCCCTCTCCCATCGGCTTCAGCGGCCGCAGGGCCACCACATAAGTCGCCCTGGCGAGGCGGTAGTTGAAAACGAATATCTTGCCGGAAACCTCGAACAGCTTGCCTTCGGCGTCGCCGGTGTCGCGGCAGGCGCCGAGCGCAACGGCCACGATGAGCGCCGCGCCAACAAGGATCGAACGGGAAAGGCCGCTACGCATTCTTGACCTCATTTTCCGCCATGCGACGGCGGCGATAGTGACGGCTTGCCTTCTGACGGTTGCCGCACACCGCCATGTCGCACCACAGGCGGCTGGAATTGCGGCTTCTGTCGACGAACAGCCAGGTGCAGTTGGGACAGATCCTGAGCCTTGCGACGGTATCGTCGCGCAGAAGCGATAGCGCCGAAACCGCCAGCGCCGCCTCGAAGGCGATCGGCGTCAGGGGATCACCGAACGGCCTTCCCGGCACACCGATCTCGGTCCGGCTGCCGGCCAGACCCTCGGCGCAGGCGCTCAGGAATCCGGGCAGATCAGCGGTGGCGACCGCGCCCTTCGACACCGCTCCACGAAACAGCCGGTCCGTCGCCTCGCGGATCGACAGCACGACGGGTGCGATCGCCACCGCTGAGGATACCGCCAGCGGCCTTTCGCCAAGCTCGGCGGCGCGAAAGCGGCTCGCCGCGTCGGCGAAGCGGGCAATCTCGGCCGGATCTTCGAAGCGGTCGAACGTCCGCCCCGGATCGCCGCGCAGCACGACGGTGTTCGCCGTGTCGAGCGCAAGCAGGCCGCCGGTGAAGCGGTGCGGGGTCCATGATACCGTCATGGCCAAAATCTAACCGATAAATCGTATTTGACAAGTTAGATTCAGCGATGCAACCTCACTCCGGATGCGGTGGTCTCCGCAGCCTTTTGAGCATGCTGTTGGCCAGGACCGCTTCGCACTTTTGGGCGGCATGCTTCGAGGTTTTGCATGCTCTATTTCTTCCAGCAGGTGCTGAACGGGCTGCATTCGGGCGCGCTGTATGCGTTGCTCGCCTTTGGCTATGTGCTGACCAACGGCATCCTGCACCGCACCAATCTCGCCTATGGCGCGTTGTTCGCCTTTTGCGGCCAGACCATGATCCTGACCGCGGCCTTCGGCTATCAGGTGCTGTGGCTGACGCTGCTGGCGGCGGTGGCGCTCGGCGTCGTCGCTGCGTTCCTCTATGCCGCGCTGATCAGCCACGTGCTGTCGCGCAGTGTCTTCGAACCGTTGGCCGACCGCACGCCCAATGCAATCGTGGTGACGACTCTCGGCATCCTGCTGCTGCTGTCCGAAGCGAGCCGCATCGCCGCCGACACGCATGATCTGTGGCTGCCGCCGATGCTGGCGGAGCCCATCGTTTTCGCGCAGGGCGCGACCTTCAAGGCAACGCTGACGCTCATCCAGCTTATCGACTGCGCCGTGGTGGTGGCGGCAATCGCGCTGGCAAGCTGGGCTTTTGCCCGGTCGAGCTTCGGACGGTGCTGGCGCGCCGTCTCCGACGACCCCAAGGCTGCCGCGATGTGCGGCGTCGACGTACGCGCGGTGTTCCGGCACGCGGTGCTGTTCGGCGGCTTCTGCGCCGCGCTGGCCGGCGTCATGGCCGGGCTCTATTACGGCAATGTCAGCTTCGGGTCGGGCCTCGTCTACGGACTGAAGATCCTGTTCGTGACGGCGGTCGGCGGCTATCTCTCGCCACCGCGCGCGGCGCTCGGCGCGGCCGTCTTCGGCATGGCCGAATCGCTGTGGGCCGGCTATTTCCCGGTCGAGTGGCGCGACGCGTGGATGTACCTGTTCCTGGTCACGACGCTGATCCTGATCGGCGCCGGCCGCGACACCGGCAAAATCGCCTGAAAACGTCAGACTTTGGTTGCATGACGCGAGGGCAGATCGCCGGTATTGGGCACTGTCTGCCATGCGATGATATTCGCTGCCTCTATCCTTGTTGACCCGTCAGTCCACGCGCGGCATACCGTTGGACCACGTGGCGTGACGGACAAAAAGGGGGAAGCCGGCACGCCTCCGGTACAAGGGAGGAATGCATGGCAGGGCTTCTCGCTCTATCCAGGACTATTGATCGCGCCAACGAGTTCATCGGCAAATGGATATCGTGGCTGATCCTGCTGGCGATCCTGGTGAGCGCCGCCAACGCCATTATCCGCAAGGTGTTCGACATATCGTCGAACGCTTGGCTCGAGCTGCAATGGTATCTGTTCGGCGCCGCCTTCATGCTGGCCGCCGCCTATACGCTGAAGCAGAACGAACATATCCGCATCGACGTCGTCTACGGCCTGTTTCCACGCCGCGTGCAGCACTGGATCGACCTTTTCGGGCATGTCTTTTTTCTGATGCCGTTCGTGACGCTGATGGTGATCTATTTCGTTCCTTATGTGTCGCTGTCGTTTCGCAGCGGCGAGATGTCCAACAATTCCGGCGGCCTGATCATCTGGCCCGCCAAGGCCATCCTGCTCGTCGGGTTTTTCCTGCTGGCGCTGCAGGGCATCTCCGAGATCATCAAGAAGATCGCCATCATGCGCGGAGACATGGACGACCCCAATCCCTTCATATCGGTGCATGAGCAGGCCGAACTCGAAGCCAAGGCGCTGGCCGACGAGGTGCGTTCGTGATGGAGTTCATCGCGCAGAACATGGCGCCGATCATGTTCGCTTCGCTGATCATCTTCCTGCTGATCGGCTACCCCGTCGCTTTTTCCTTGGCCGCCAACGGCTTGATGTTCTTCTTCATCGGTGTGCTGCTGTCTCCCTATTCCGGAGGATCGATCAACCTCGCCTGGCCGCTCCTGCACGCATTGCCGGATAATTTCTACGGCAGCCGGGTGATGTCGAACGACACGCTGCTGGCCATCCCGTTCTTCACCTTCATGGGCATCGTGCTCGAGCGATCGGGCATGGCCGAAGACCTGCTCGACACGATCGGCCAACTGTTCGGGCCAATCCGCGGCGGCCTCGCCTATGCGGTGATCTTCGTCGGCGCGCTTTTGGCGGCGACCACCGGCGTGGTGGCGGCTTCCGTCATCGCCATGGGCCTGATCTCGCTGCCGATCATGCTGCGCTATGGCTATGACCGCCGGCTCGCATCCGGTGTCATTGCCGCCTCCGGCACGCTTGCCCAGATCATCCCGCCGTCGCTGGTGCTGATCGTGCTTGCCGACCAGCTCGGCCGCTCGGTCGGCGATATGTACGCGGGCGCGTTGATCCCGGGCCTCGTGCTCACCGGCCTCTATATGTCCTATATCCTGATCATGTCGATCATCCGGCCGAACTCGATGCCGGCGCTGCCGCTCGAGGCCCGTACACTTGGCCATGGCGTGATGTCGCTGCTGGTGGCTTTGCTGGTCACATCGGCGGTTTCCTACGCGGCATATCGTTATCTGGCGCCGGCGCATGGCGACAATGCCGACATTCTTGGCGCGACTGCCGGGGTGCTGTTCATCTACATCGTCGCCATTGCCGACAAGCGCCTGAACTTCAACATGATGTCCAGGCTCGCGCAGCAGGTGATCATCGTGCTGATCCCGCCACTGGCGCTGATCTTCCTGGTGCTGGGCACCATCTTCCTGGGCATCGCCACGCCGACCGAAGGCGGCGCCATGGGCTCGGTCGGCGCCTTGTTCATGGCGGCGGCCAAGGGGCGCTTGTCGCTTGACGTCGTTAAGCAGGCACTGGCCTCGACGACAAGGCTGTCGTCCTTCGTGCTGTTCATCCTGATCGGCGCACGGGTGTTCTCGCTGACCTTCTACGGCGTCAACGGCCACATCTGGGTCGAGCACCTTTTGACGTCGCTGCCGGGCGGCGAGGTCGGCTTCCTGATCGGCGTCAACATGCTCGTCTTCTTCCTCGCCTTCTTCCTCGATTTCTTCGAACTGGCGTTCATCATCGTACCGCTGCTGGCGCCCGCCGCCGACAAGCTCGGTATCGACCTGATCTGGTTCGGCGTGCTCCTGGGCGTCAACATGCAGACCAGCTTCATGCACCCGCCCTTCGGCTTCGCGCTGTTCTATCTGCGTTCGGTGGCCGCGCGCGTGCCCTATCTCGATCGTCTCACCGGCAAACAAATCGCGCCGGTGACGACCGGCCAGATCTATTGGGGCGCGGTGCCCTTTGTCTGCATCCAGGTGATCATGATCGGGCTGACCATCGCCTTCCCGCAAATGGTGATGCACTACAAGGGAACGACCGTCGATCCGGGCACCATCGACTACAAGGTACCGGAGGTGCCCGGCCTGTCGCCGCTGGGCACGCCGCCGGCGGATGGAGCGGCGCCCGCTGGTGGCGCCACGGCGCCGGCCGCTCCTGACCTTTCGCAACCGCCCAGTTTCGGCGATCCGACACCGGCAAAGCCGGCAGCGCCACAGCCCGACCTGTCGCAACCGCCAAGCTTCAACTGAACCGGCATGGTCAAGACCATGAAAGCGGTGCGGCTGGAAGCAGTGGGCGACATCACGCTGCGCGACGTCGACATGCCTGACATCGGTGCGGATGAGCTACTGGTGCGCATCGAAGCCTGCGGCGTCTGCGGCACGGACCGGCATCTGTTTCACGGTGAATTTCCTTGCACGCCACCGGTGACGCCCGGCCATGAGTTTTCCGGCATCGTCGAGGCGATCGGAACATCGGTCTCGGGTTTTGCCATCGGCGATCGTGTTACCGGCGACCCCAACATAGCCTGCGGGCGCTGCGCGCACTGTCACGCGGGACAAGTCAATCTCTGCACCAATCTGTGCGCGATCGGCATTCATCGCGACGGCGGCTTTGCCGACTATCTTGCCTTGCCGCAGAAACAGGCTTTCGTGCTGCCTGCAGGCCTGAACCCCCTGCACGGTGCCTTCTGCGAGCCGCTCGGCTGTTGCCTGCACGGCGTCGACCTTGCCGGTATCAAACCGGGCAGCTCGGTGGTCGTGCTTGGCGGCGGCGTGATCGGCCTGCTCACCGTGCAGCTGGCAAGACTGGCGGGAGCCACGACCATCATTCTGTCGACCAGGCAGGCTTCGCGGCGCGCCCTCGCCGAGGACCTCGGCGCGACAGCGACGATCGATCCGACAGCCACCGATGTCATCGATGCGATCGCCGGACCGGCCGGTCTGGCGCCAGGTGGCGTCGACGTCGTCTTCGAATGCGCCGGCGTGCGAGAGACCGTCGAGCAGTCCATGCGGCTGGCCCGAGCCGGCGGCACGGTCGTCACTGTCGGCGTGACGCCGCAAGGCATGAAAGCGGAATTCGAGCCGTTCGACCTGTTGTTCCGGGAACTGAAGGTGCTCGGTTCCTTCCTCAATCCCTACACCCATCGCCGCGCCGCCGAACTCATCGCTTCCGGTGCGGTCGAGATCGACAGGCTGATCTCCAGGCCGGTGTCGCTTGAAGAAGCGCCAGCGGTGATCGCCAATCCGCCGGCGCCCGGCGAGGTCAAGGTTCTGGTGGTGCCGCGCCGCGGCTGAACCGCCGGCTTCGCCTCCCGGCATATACAGAAAAGCTCCCTGAGCGGGGTCCGCCCAGAGAGCTTTTGAGCAGAAGTCCGGCCGGCTACAGCTTGCCGTTGCGCTGCTGGACCATCATGAAGGTGTCGTAATTGTATTCGGCCACCTGTGCCCAGAGATAATGCTCCTTGCGGAAGCCCTTGATCGATTCCCAGATCTTCTTGAACGGGGCGTTGGAGGCTTCCATTTCGGTATAGACCTCGTTGGCCTTTTCGAAGCAGGCGGCCATGATCTCCTGGCTGAACGGGCGCAGTTTCGCGCCGCCGGCCACCAGCCGCTTCACCGCCGCAGGGTTCAGATAATCGTATTTCTGCAGCATGTTGGCGTCGGCCGCCTGCGCGGCAGTGTGCAGCAGCGACTTGTACGTCGGCGAAAGCTCTTCGTACTTCGCCTTGTTGAACATCAGGTGGACGGTCGGGCCGCCCTCCCACCAGCCGGGATAGTAATAATAGGGCGCCACCTTGTAGAAGCCGAGCTTCTCGTCGTCATAGGGGCCCACCCATTCGGCCGCGTCGATGGTGCCTTTTTCCAACGCCGGATAGATGTCGCCGCCGGCGATCTGCTGCGGCACGACGCCGAGTTTCTGCACCACCTTGCCGGCAAAACCGCCGATTCGCATCTTGAGGCCGGAAAGGTCGGCCACCGTGTTGATTTCCTTTCGGAACCAGCCACCCATCTGCAC
>NZ_RZRP01000293.1:0-6825 GCF_003997795.1 Mesorhizobium sp. M7A.F.Ca.US.005.03.2.1
GATCTGGTGCACGCGCAGGTCCCGCACCAGTTTCTCGATGCCGTAGTCGTGCAGGTAGCCGTAGCCGCCGAGCAGCTGCAGTGCGTCATTGGCGACATTAAAGCCGGTGTCGGTGACGAAGCGCTTGGCCATCGCCGACCATTTGCCGGCATCCGGCGCCTTGCGGTCGAGCTTCGAGGCGGCGGCATAAAGGAAGATACGCGCCGCCTGCAGCTCGGTCTCCATGTCGGCCAGCCTGAATTGCAGCGCCTGGAATTGATTGATCTTCGAGCCGAAAGCCTTGCGCTCGGCGGTGTAGGACAGCGCCTTGTCGAACGCCGACTGCGCGCCGCCCAGCGAACAGGCGGCGATGTTCAGCCGGCCGCCGTCGAGCCCGGCCATGGCGATGCCGAAGCCAGCGCCTTCGTCGGACAGAAGGTTCTCCGCCGGCACCTTGCAATCCTCGAAGATGACCTGGCGGGTCGACTGCATGTGCCATCCCATCTTGTACTCGTTTGCCCCAAAGGAGAGGCCCGGCGCATCTCTGGGCACGACGATGGTGGAAATGCCTTTCGGCCCGTCCGCGCCGGTGCGCACCATGACGGCATAGACATCGCTGTCGCCGGCGCCGGAGATGAACTGTTTGGTGCCGTTGAGCACATAGTCGCCGCCGCTCTTCACCGCACGGGTCTTGAGCGCCGCGGCGTCGGAGCCGGAGCCTGGCTCGGTCAGGCAGTAGCTGGCCAGCCATTCCATCGAAGTGAGCTTGGGCAGGAAGCGCTGGCGCTGTTCGTCATTGCCGAAACGGTCGATCATCGAGGCCACCATGTTGTGGATCGAGATGAAGGACGAAAAGGCCGGATCGGCGTGCGACAGCGCCTCAAAGATCAGCACGGCGTCGAGCCGGCCAAGTGCCGAGCCACCGACATCGTCCCTGATATAGATGCCGCCGAGCCCGAGCGGGCCGGTCTCGCGGATCACGTCGGCCGGGAAATGCTTGTTGCGGTCCCAATCGAGCGCATTCGGTGCGACACGGTCGGCGGCGAAGGCCTGCGCCATCTCCTGGATGGCGCGCTGCTCCTCGTTGAGTTCGAATTGGCTGGTGCTCGCATCGACCGCGGCGTCCATGGCGTGCTCCCTGTGTGCTGGCCAGCTAGCTCGCTGGCCTGTTGTTTTTGGCTTTGCGCGCGCACCAATCTAGACCAATGATGCCGCCGCGCAACCCGATCCCCTGCGGAGCGGCTGTGCATCAATGCATGTCCGGAGCAAGATGTGACGACAAAATTCGATGAACTGCTGGGCCGGTTCCACGCATACCTTGCGACCGTGGATCATGTCCTGATGCGCGATGCCGTGGCCCGGATCGGCTGGGACATGCCGGCCCGCACGCTAGAGCCGCGTCCGCTTGCCTGCCTGCGCCATCTCGATCGCGCCGCCGAACTGGCGCCTCCGGATGCCAAGCCGCTGGTGCAACTGCTTGCCGGACGTCGGAATGATTTCCGCTGGGGGCAGACTTATGGCGAGGCGGATTTCGGGAAAGAGTTCATCGAGAATTACGGCTGGCTGGAAGTGTTCGGCACACGTGGCCACTTTGCCAATGACGCGGCCGCCGCCGGCCTGCTGATTCTTGGACCAGATATCGTCTATCCCGACCACCATCACGTCGCCGAGGAAATCTACATTCCGCTGACCGGCGGCACCGAATGGCGCATGGGCGAGAGCGGCTTTTGCATGCGTACGGCCGGCGAGGTCGTTCATCACGCTTCCAACGTCAATCACGCCATGCGCACGGGCAAAGACCCGTTGCTGGCGCTGTACATCTGGCGCGGCGGGCCGTTGGCGCAGAAATCCGATATCACCGGAACCGTGGCGCAGGGCAGGGACTGATGGCCAAAGCGATCATGCTGCAAGGCACGGGTTCCGACGTGGGCAAGACGGTGCTGGTCGCCGGCCTCTGCCGCGCGGCAAAAAAGCGTGGGCTGAAGGTGCGGCCGTTCAAGCCGCAGAACATGTCGAACAATGCCGCCGTCGCCGAAATTCCAGGTGACAACAATGCCGGCGGCGGTGAGATCGGCCGCGCGCAATGGCTGCAGGCGATCGCTTGCGGTGTCGCACCATCGGTCCACATGAACCCGGTGCTGCTGAAGCCGCAGACCGATGTCGGCGCGCAGGTCATCGTGCAGGGCAAAATGTTCGGGGAAGCGCGGGCGCGCGACTACCAGGCGATGAAGGGCCGGCTGATGGACGCCGTGCTGGAGTCCTGGGGCAAGGTCGGCGAGGGCGCCGATCTGGTCATCGTCGAGGGCGCCGGCTCGCCGGCCGAGATCAACCTGCGCAGCCGCGACATCGCCAATATGGGCTTTGCCACGCGCGCCGATGTGCCCGTGGTGCTGGTCGGCGACATCGATCGCGGCGGCGTCATCGCTTCGGTGGCCGGCACGCATCTGATCCTGCCGGAAGAGGACCGGCGCATGATCGCCGGCTATCTCATCAACAAGTTCCGCGGCGACGTTTCGCTGTTTGACGACGGCCTGAAGTCGATCGAGACATTCACGGGCTGGCGCTGTTTCGGTGTCGTTCCGTGGCTGAAGGCGGCGGCACGCTTGCCTTCGGAAGATTCGGTGGTGCTGGAGCGGCTGGCGTCCGGCGAAGCGCGCGCGTTGAAGGTGGCGGTGCCGATGCTTGGCCGCATCGCCAATTTCGACGATCTCGACCCGCTCAAGGCTGAGCCGCAGGTCGAGGTGGTGTTCGTGCCGCCGGGAAAGCCGCTGCCCGCCGATGCCGGTCTGGTGGTCATTCCAGGCTCGAAGTCGACAATCGGCGATCTCTTGAAATTCCGCGAGAACGGTTGGGATCGCGACCTTCTTGCGCATCGCAAGCGCGGCGGCCATGTCGTCGGTATCTGCGGCGGCTTCCAGATGCTCGGCCGTATGGTGCGCGATCCCGACGGCATCGAAGGCAGCGTCACCGAAGCCGAAGGGCTCGGACTGCTCGACATCGAAACGGTGATGGAGCCGGAAAAGACGGTGCGCAACGTCAGGGCCCGTTCGGTGCCGTTCGACCTGCCGCTCGAAGGCTATGAAATCCATCTCGGCCGCACCACCGGGCCGGATACGCTGAGGCCGTCTGCAGTCATCAATGGCATCGATGACGGGGCAGTGTCGGCCGATGGCAAGGTGATCGGCACCTATATGCACGGTCTGTTTGGCACCGACGGCTTTCGCGGAAGATTCCTCGAAAGCCTCGGCATCAAGGGCGGCGGCATCGACTACCGAGCCGAGGTCGAGCGGGCGCTGGACGAGGTCGCAGCCGAGCTGGAGACCCATCTCGACTGCGACGCGATCTTTGCACTGGCGCGGTAATTCGCGGTTGGCTCAGCCCTTGTCGCTTGCCTTCGGCCAGTAGGTGCCGAAGGACCAGACGTTGCCTTCCGGGTCGCGGCAGATGAACTCGCGGCTGCCATAGTCGCGGTTGGTCAATTCCTGGATGATCGTGGCGCCGGCCTTCCTGGCCTTGGCATAGGCGGCATCGGCATCATCGACGGCGATGTAGATCGACTTGCCGCCGCCTGAGCCAGGTTCGCCGACCATCTTGCCGTAGTCGTCGTCGCGCGCGGTGCCCAGCATGATCATCGAAGAGCCGAAAACCAGTTCGGCATGGTGCACGACGTCGCCTTCGCCATAGCGGGCCCGGACGCCGAAGCCGAAGGCTTCGCCCAGCCAGTCGATCATCTTTGCCGCGTTCCTGTAGCGCAAGGCGGGGTAGAGGCGGGGCGCTTCGGTGGTGGTCATGTCGATCTCCTTCAGCGGGGTTGGTCGATGCCCCACTGTGGGTAAAGGCCGTTCCGGCGTCTTGAAGAAATGTTACCTGGCCGAGATTCCGGTTGGTGTCTCGCCGGCGAGGTCGCGGAATTCGCGCACCAGATGCGCCTGGTCGGCATAGCCGCAATCGGCTGCGATATCGGCCCAGTCGACGGCCTGCTGCCTCGACAGGCCGAGCGCGCGGTTGAAGCGGACGATGCGCGACAGTGTCTTGGGGCCCATGCCGATGGCGTTGGAAAAACTGCCGGCGAGATGTTTGCGGCTCCAGCCCAGCCTTTCGGCGATCGATGCAATGCGGGTCCGGCCGCCGGATGTGATGATGCGGTCATAGGCCCAGGCGATTTCAAGTGGCGTCTCGGCGGCATTCTCGAGACGGGCGGTGACGAAGGCTTCGGCCATGTCGAAACGCGTCGTCCAATCCGGCGCATTGCCCAGCCGTTCACGCAGCGCCAAGCCCTGAGCGCCAAGCACGTCGTCGAGGACGACCATGCTGTCTGTCAGTTCGCTCATCGGCAGGCGGAAGAAACGGTGTGCGCCAAGCGGCGTGAAGTTGACCTGGACGCAGCAGGCGCCGCCGAAGGATTCGATCACCACCGGTCCGGCAAAGAGGCCGGCGGCGAAACTGGCGAAGCGGTCATTGTCGCCGGGGGCCTTGCCGAGGCCGATGGCGAAGGGTTCGGCGAAGCTGATGACCAGCGGTACGGTGAGCGACGCATATTCGACGTTGCGCATATGGCCGGGCGCCATTTCGCGATAGCCGCAAATGTCCGACACAATGCCCTGAAGTCGAGGATCGGGCAGGCGCCGGCGCATCTCAAACCGCCCGGCGACGGACCGGTCCTGCTCTTGCTGGGGTTGCATCTTGACTGGCATCGGCCATCCTCGCGCCAGTCAAATCTAACAGACCCAGGGCCGGAATCAAAAGCGCCCGGCTTTTGGCCGGGCGCTCCTCGTCCCCACTTCAAGGGAAATGGTCAGGCGCCGCGCATCAAGCAACCGGCGGCGAGTACGATGTAGGCGATGAGAACAATCCACACCGATGCGATTGGAATGAACGCAAGAATGCCAAGCGCGGCGAGAATGCCGATGATGGCGATAACAAGGGAAATGATGAAAACAATCTGGGTAGGCGCGCTGAGATTCATGTCTGGCTCCTCCAACATGATTCGAACAGCCTCATTCTATCAGGGCGTGTAGTCACACACCAATCATGACACGCAGTGGGTTGGCCGGGTCGGCCAGCAGCTTCACCGCCAGTGCAAGGCAGACGATCACCAGCAGCGGCTTGATCAGTCTTGCGCCGATGCGCATGGCCAGGCTGGCGCCGACGCGAGCGCCGAGGAACTGGGCGACGCCCATCATCAGGCCGATCTTCCAGTAGACGACGCCGAAGGCCGCGAAGACGATGAAGCCGCCGATGTTGGAGGCGAAGTTGAGCAATTTGGTATGCGCCGTCGCCTTGAGCACGCCGTAGCCGGCAAGTGCCACGAAGGCCAGCATGTAAAAGGAGCCGGCGCCCGGTCCGAACAGGCCATCGTAGAAGCCGATGGCGGGCACCAAGGTCAATCCAAACAGGAACGGCGACAGGCGCTCGGCGCGGTCGACATCGTTCATGTTGGGCTTGAACGCGAAGTAGAGCGCGATGGCGATCAGCACGATGGGCAGGGCAGCCCGCAGTATGTCGCCCGGCACGATCGTCGCCAGCAAGGCGCCGATGGCGCTGCCGACAAGGGCCAGAAGCGCCGACGGCAATTGCCGGCGCAGGTCGACATGCCCCTTCGACGCGTAGTGGATGGTCGCCGAGCCCGAGCCGAACATGCCTTGCAGTTTGTTGGTGGCGAGCGCCTGGACCGGCGTGAAGCCGGCAAGCAGCAGCGCCGGCACTGTGATCAGCCCGCCGCCGCCGGCGATCGAATCGACAAAGCCCGCGGCAAAAGCGGCGAAAGCGAGCATGGCGACGGTCTGGATGCTAAGGTCGATCATCTGATGTATGGGGGTGTCCGGCTGGCTGAAATATCGGGCGTTCGACCACGGCCGCCCTGTTTGCGCAAGATCGATTCCGCGCTACCTCTATCCCAGCGCATCGCGCCTGGATTGTGTTTGTGTAGTTAACCCGGAAAGAGGCTCCTGATGGCATTCGCATTGCTGGACCAGATACGTCAGATATTCGACGGCGACCCCGGCGTGCGCAAGGTGGCGGACGATCCGGTCCTATCGGCGGAACTGCTGATGCTGTTTCGCATGATCCTGGCCGACGGGTCGGTCAGCGAGAGCGAAATGGTTGCCTTCCGGCGCATCTGCAAGGATGCCTTCGGCATTCCGGAAAGCAGCATCGACAGCGTCATCGAATATCTCAACGAGTTCGGCTACGAGACCAATGGCTCGCAGGCGATTGCACTGTTCCGCGATCTCGACGTCGAGCGGCGCCGGCAATTGGCCAAACATATGGCGGAGATCGCCAAGGCGGATTCGCAACTGGCCGAGAGCGAGATCCGCCTGCTGCGCCGCACGCTCGACCTGCTCGATATCAATCCGGTCGATGTGGTCAAGACGCAGGAGTGATCGGGCCGCCTTCTCTCCTGATCAGCCTTGCTCCCGCAGCCGCTCCGCGATCGCCCGGTGCAAGTCAGGGGCGGCGGTGACAAGCGCCTTGGCAGCCTCGGACTGCGGGTGGTCGAGCACTTCGCTCGTCTTGCCGCGCTCGACGATCTTGCCGTCATGCATGACCAGCTCCTCGTCCGTGATGGCGCGGGCCACGGTCAGGTCGTGGGTGATGAAGAGGTAGGCGATGCCGAGCTTCTGGTTGAGCTCTGCGAACAGATCGAGGATCTGGGCGCGGATCGAGACATCGAGCGCCGAGACCGGCTCGTCGGCAACGACCAGCTTGGGGCGGGTGATGATGGCGCCGAGTCAGTCAGTGGCACTGGTTGGTCGCTCCGGCTGCGGCAAGTCGACGCTCGCCCGCATGATCCTGGCGCTGGATCGGCCGACATCGGGCTCGATCCGGTTCCGCGGCGGGACCATA
>NZ_RZRP01000294.1:0-6815 GCF_003997795.1 Mesorhizobium sp. M7A.F.Ca.US.005.03.2.1
AGTCGCAAGAGGGCCGCAAGAGCGCCGCCAAGACCATTGCCCGCGCACTGCTTGGCGCCCGCGGCTACGAGACGCTGAAAAGCCGGGTCAAGCGTCCAGCCTGACCTGCTCAGGCGGCGTCGTCAGGCCGCCTGTCGCGCGCGCTGCTGCATGGCCCTGTCCAGTATCGAGAAGAAGGTGATGAACTGGCGATCGGGATCGAGTTCCGGGCGCCCGGCGAAGCTGCGAGCGAGACTGGAAAGCCGGTCATATTCCTGGTTGTCGCTCCACAGCCGCCTGACGGCCGCGACCCAATCGGCCAGCGGAGCATCGTAATCCAGCACCACGCCACCGGAGCCGACAGCCTCGGGCAGACCGCCGCGCCGCGAACCGATAACGGGGATTCCGCTGCAATGGGCCTCCGAAGCGACGCGGCCCCACGCCTCTTCCCACTTGCTGGGAGCAAGCAGGATCTTCGTGCGGCCATAGACCGTCTTCATGTCGCTGGTGCGGCTCTCCAGGACGACATTGCCCAAGGGAGCGATCGTCTGTTCGATCCGCGCCCGGTGATCGTCGTCGAGCTTCCAGCTTTCGACGAACAGGAATGGAATTTCGCGGCAGGCGCCGGCAATCCGCACCGCGAGCTCAAATCCCTTTTCCTCATAGGGGTTGATCAGCGTGACGAACTGGCCCGTCGTCGGCGTCGAGTAATGCGCCGGGTTGATGGTTGGCGGGATCACTGCTGCCTCGATGCCGAATTCTTTTTTGTAGGTTCGCGCGGTGAAATCCGAATTGGCAATGTAGAGCGCCGAATGCAATTCGCGCAGATCGCCGCCCAGTTCATGGAACTCGACATTGCGGAGATAAACGACCAGAGGCACGCCCTCCGCCTGCAGCGCCTTGCCGATCGGAACCGATTTGTGACACTGGACCACGGCGACATCGGGCTTCAGCCTGTCGACGGCATAACCCGCCGCTTCCCAGGGAAACCAGGCCCGCACCACCGGATAGCCGGGATAGCTGTCGACAACCGCCGGCTGCCGCAACAGCTTCATCTTGGCGCGCGCCTTGAAGCCGAAGACACCGTCACCGAACAGGGCGGCGAGCACAGCGGCTTCATGACCGTGCTCGATCAACTGTTCGGCCAGATGATGCGTGCTCGACTGAACGCCGCCACTGAACTCGGGCGGGTAGCCGTTGCCGCCTGCAAAGAGAACTTTCATGATCGGGCTCCTTGTCGCATCTCGTATTCCTTGCTCGGAGACAACAGGCAAAGGCCGCCGCCTCGCTTTCGACGTCAGGCAAGTTTCGGCGGCTCCAGATTGGCGAAGGGATTGGTACAGGATTGCCAGCCGGTAAACCGGATCGGGTCGTTGGGCGAACTGCGCCAGGCGTAGTCCGTCAGCATATGGAATTCGGCGACGACCCAGCGGTCGAAATGCAGCAGATCTTCCCGCTTCCGCCGGGGCAGCAAGCGACGCGCGGCGCCCAGTTTGAGCTCCTCCACCAGGGTGACGGCGTCACTCAGTTTTTCGCTTGGGAAGTTCCATGGATTCCTGTCGCGGAACGCCAGCACGAACTGCTGCAGATGCTCGATGCGGATGTTCAACTTGCCAAGGTATTTTTCCAGCGTGACGCGCACCAGATCCTCGTCCGAGAAGGAGGAAACGGTGGCGTAGGCGACCCCCGTCGAAACCACTCCGCCAGCCAAGACGGCCAGGGCCGAGCGTCTGGAAATCTCGATCATGCGATACCTCCTTTCACGCGATCCGGCTCGCCGCCCGCAAGGACAGCGCTGCCGCGGTCAGGCTCGGGTTGGCGCAGGAGCAGCTCGGATAGGTGCTGGTGCCGACGACGACCAGGTTTCTGAGCTGATGGTGGATCATGCCGCTGTCGACCACAGAATCGGCCGGGCCGGTGCCCATCCTCAGCGTGCCCTGGACGTGCGATTCGGTCGGCCGAATGCCGCGGTCGAAGAGCTTTTCGACCGGCAGCGGCGCCAGAAGGTCAGGCAATTTCTCCAGAGCGCGCGCCATGCCCTTCACCGCGTAGTCCGATGGCGCCTTGAAGCTGACGAAGGCATTGTCATCCGCGTCAAGCGTGACGTAGTTCTCGGGGTCGAGCAGGTTCTCGGTGACCACGACCAACGGCAGCGCCTGGCGTAGCCGCCCCTTTTCGGCACGCATTCCGTGCTGCCAGCGGTTCTCGAAATAGACCAGTGCCGCCGCATGCTCCGATCGGTGAGGACCATCATAGAGGCCGAAATTCAGGCCGGTTGTGATGGTGCTGCCGTCGAAATTGTCGACACCGTCGAGATAGACCTCGAAATTCCAGCCGTAGGATTCATGCAGGCCGCTGCCGACAAATTCGCCGCCCAGGCCGGATCGCAGCATGATCGCCGCACTCTGGATGGCATTGGCGCCGAGAATGAAGAGATCGCCGCTGACCTGGTATTCCTTGCCGTCATGGCTGAACGTGACCGAACGGACAGCACCGCCGACGTGATCGAGCCGGCGCACTTCCGCACCGAGGCAGACCGAGATGTCGGGATGCTCGAAGACGTGCATCAACCCGTTGTTGACGGTGAATTTGGCGTCGACCGGGCACAGCCAGCAACGCAGATTGGCACAGCACGAGCTGCGCTGCGCGGTCGGCACGCGAGCCCGCGCGGTTGGCATGACGAAGTGCTGGTCGGGCTGCGCCGCCTTCATCATCCTGTCCGGTGTCGACATGCGATGCGGCGGTTGCGGAAACGGCTTCGAGCGGGGCAGCATCGCCGCCATGTCGGGGTCGCCGGAGATCGACATGATGTCTTCCGCGTCGCAGTAGAACGGCTCGACGTCGTCATAACTGATCGGCCAGTCATTACCGATGCCGTAGGTGCTTTTCAGCCGGAAATCATTGGGATGAAATCTTGGCGTCTGCGCGAACCAGCAATTCGTCCCGCCACCCAGTCCGATCGTGTAGTTCCACGGCTTGTCGGAATTGGTCTTGTAGGTCGTCTCGTCTTCGATGTCGGTGTTGACGTTCTGTTCGAGCTGCCATTCATGGGTGTTGTGGCGTCCCCACTCCAGCACCAGAATGCGCGCCTTTCGGCGCCTGGCGAACTCATGCAGGAAGAAGGCCGAACCGAAGCCGGAACCGATCGCGACGAGATCGAAATGATCCTTGGTGATTTGCTCCGGCTTTACGTCCAGCACCATCAGCTACAACTCCACACAGAAATACGCGCTCAGCCCCAGCGTCCGCAGGCCGTGTGCGGACCAGTCTTGCATCCGTCTGCCAGGGCCCGGTCTCATGCCGCCATTCTGCCGATCGAGTGATATTCGATGCCATGGCGGGCGATGACCTTGGGGTCATAGAGGTTGCGGCCGTCGAAGATGACCGGCGTGGTCAGCGCGTCCTTCACCGCGTCGAAGGACGGCGCGCGAAAGCTCTTCCATTCTGTGGCGATCAGCAGCGCATCGGCGCCGCGCAGCGCCGCCTCCTTGGTGCCGCACAGAAGCAGGTCGTCGCGCAGCCCGTAGATGGCCTGGCATTCCTGCATCGCCTCGGGATCATAGGCCTGCACATTGGCGCCGGCCTTCCAGAGCGCCTCCATCAGGACGCGCGCCGGCGCCTCACGCATGTCGTCGGTGTTGGGCTTGAAGGCCAGACCCCAGAGCGCAAAGGTCCTGCCTTTGAGGTTGCCCTTGAAATAGCGGTCCACCTTGTCGAAGAGAACCGATTTCTGTGCGTTGTTGCGCTCCTCAACGGCGCGCAGCAGCTTGGCGTCGAACTTGACGCCTTCGGCGGTCTTGATCAGCGCCCGCACATCCTTCGGGAAGCACGAGCCGCCATAGCCGAGGCCCGGATAGATGAAATGGTAGCCGATGCGCGGATCGCTGCCGATGCCCTTGCGGACCTCCTCGATGTCGGCGCCGAGTTGTTCGGCCAGATTGGCCATCTCGTTCATGAAGCTGATCTTGGTCGCCAGCATGCAGTTGGCGGCATATTTGGTGAATTCTGCGCTGCGCACGTCCATCACGATCATCTTCTCGTGGTTGCGATTGAACGGCGCGTAGAGTTCGCGCATCACAGCCTCGGTGTCCTCGCTGTCGGTGCCGACGATGATGCGGTCCGGCTTCATGCAGTCGGCGACCGCGGACCCTTCCTTGAGGAATTCCGGATTTGAAGCGACATCGAAAGCCAGGTCCTCGCGGCCTCTTTTCTTCAGCGTGTCGGCGATCCTGGCCTTCACCTTTTCGCAGGTGCCGACCGGCACCGTCGACTTGCCGACGACGATCTTGGGTTTGTCCATTTCGCGGCCGATGGTCTCGGCGACTGCCAGCACATATTTGAGGTCGGCCGAGCCGTCCTCGCCCGGCGGCGTGCCGACCGCGATCATCTGGATCTCGCCGTGCCTGACAGCGGCGGCGGCATCCGTTGTGAACTTGATGCGGCCGGCGGCATGGTTCTCCTTAACGAGGTTTTCCAAACCGGGTTCGAAAATGGGAACCAGGCCCTGGTTGAGCCGCTCGACCTTGGCGGCGTCGATGTCGACGCACACCACCTGGTGCCCGACTTCGGCAAGCACCGCCGCCTGCACGAGGCCGACATAGCCAATTCCAAACACCGTCAAATTCATTCGGTTTCATTCCCATGCAAGGCAGCGGACCGTTTTCGGCCCCGCCGGTTCAAATCGACTTTCCCAACTACTTTACACTGCATGCCAGCGATTCCGGAAATTGACAGGGTTCGCCGAGCGCCGTGAAGGCGACCCGCTCGACCTGCAGGGAAAGCTTGCGGCCCGGATCCGCGAACGCTCCCATCCAGCCCTTCATCGTATCGCTGCCCCAAAAGCTGAAGAATATCTTCTGTGCATGGCTGGGCAGCTTCGCCGGGTCGGTAATCGTGTTCACCAGTTGGCCGTTGACGTACCATCGCAAGCTGTCCTTCTGCCAGACGAAGGCGTAGTCGTTGAAGGCCTTCTCCGTGCCGCCCGGTACGTCGACCAGTTTCTCGTTCTTGCCCTTGCCCGCGATATAGGCGTTGACCTGCACCTTGGAGGTGTCCTTGGTCAGGACCTCGAAGTCGATCTCGTCCCAGGGCTGCTTGTCGCTTGGACCGATATAGGTGAAGAACGCGGCGTTGAGGCCGGAGCCGGTATCGGTCTTCAGCCGTGCCTCATAGGTGCCATAGCCGAAGCGCTGCTTGGTCTGGATCTCGCCGCAGACGTAGTCGCGATCCTTCAGCGTCTGCTTTTCGAAGCCGAGCGACAGCACACCATTCGACAGTTCGACCATATTTTTCGACCAGGTGCAATTCTGATGGCTGCCGTTGTTCCAGCCGTCGGAAACATACCAGCGCGTGCGGTCGAAGCTTTTGAAATCATCGACAAAGGACGGCGATGTCGGAATGTCCTGGGCATGGGAAGGGGTTGCCAGGAAACCGCCAAGAGCAGCCAGCAGCAACGCACCGAGCGACCCCAGCCGCCGGGCGGCTTGTCCGGTCCGATATGCGAGAGGCGGTGCGTCAATTGCCGTCGTAGGTTTCGGATTCCAATTCATACCAAACTCACCTTTGCGCTGTGTGTCCCCAACCCAAAGTCGACGTTCGAACCGCTCCTGCACGAGCCAACCTTGACCTCCTTGTGACCCTCTCGATTGCTTCTGCTTCCCGCCTTGCATCAAATCTGTTGCAACAGTTCCGAGCCTTCACGTTCAACCTCTGCCGGCGCCTGCCGGCCAGGCGAATTCCGCCGCGGCGGCCGAGGAGGCATCCTCGTCAAAGACCATATCCAGCGAATGACGGAGCTCTTTCATCATGCCGTCCTGGCGCGACAGCGCCGCGATGCGGCGCTCGCAATTCAGGATCGACTGTGTCAGGGCGCTGACTTCCGAAGACCGCTTGTCGGAAGCAGAGCCGTTTTCCATCGCTTCGACCAGAAAGGCGGCGTTGGTCGACGTCGTCCGGTAGCGATTCTCAAGCCCGGTTCTCTCGGCCTCGATCTCGGCCGCAATCTGCTCGAACAGCTTTGCCAGACGATCAAGACGTGAAACATCGGCCTGACGGTCGCGGGCCGGATCCCTTGATCTGAAACCGAATATCGAGGCCATGAACTCAGGTTCCCGTCATCGCCGGCTTGTGGGCCGGGCTTCTGGCCGATCCCCGCAGCCGGGGCTCAAAAACTCGTGTTGCGTTGTCGTGCTCCTTTTGAGGGAGAGACATCAGACCAATCCGATCGGGGGCCAAGTTCGGCTGGTCGTCCACTATGCTGCACCGCAACATAGACTGCCATCGTCGGAGCCGCGAGGCAACCACCCAATTCGTAAACTCATAAATCCGGCCGAAATGGTTTGCGTGATGACATGCCGCGAGTGGACAAATCGCTGCATCGGGACCACTCTCAGCGTTCCTTGCCCGTGCTGGTTCCGGCCATCAGAAAGCGCAGCGGCGGCACAGGCTTTTGGCTGGACACAAGGCCGACACGACGAAACAGCGCCTCGAGCTTGTCGGAAGCCACGCCCTGGACGATGGGGACGAGGTTGGACAAGCTGGCGAAGGCGTAAGCCGCAGCCGAGCCCAGCCCCCGCTCGGCCTTGACGTCAAGGAAATTACGCAGCCGATATTTGTCGCGCACGTGCCGTTCATGCCGCCGCAGCACCGCCTTCGAGCCTTCCGGCAGGCTGTCGATCGCCAGCAGCGCCAGATCCGCATCGGCCAAACGCTTCAAGTCCTGGGTCTTGTGGCGGCCGCTCAGGGAATCGGCGCGGACGATGGCGCCGTAGCCGCAGGAGCGAATGACCTTGAACCGCGCCCCGCATGCGACCGCGCGGGCGTAGAGTTCATAGTCC
>NZ_RZRP01000295.1:0-6814 GCF_003997795.1 Mesorhizobium sp. M7A.F.Ca.US.005.03.2.1
CCGGCATGTGCGGCGACTATGATTCCTCGCTCGGCATGGACAAGGAGGAGCCGCTCAACCGGTTCCTGTCGAAAGTGCCGAAAGGCCGCTTCGAAGCGGCGACCGGACCGGCGACCTTGTGCGGCGTCGGCGTCGATATTTCCGACCGCACCGGGCTGACCGAGCGGATCGCGCCGTTTCGTCGCGGCCCGCGGCTGGAGGAAACCGCACCGTCCTTCTGGTCATGACATTGATATAGGCACGCTTAGTACCTAACTGCCGGCGACACTGCTCTAGATCGTTAAAAGAGGGGACGACCTCCATGCAGCTCATCGAATTCCTGGCGCCGCATTTTCAATTTGTGTCCGATCCAACCGCCTGGGTCGCGCTGCTGACGCTGATTGTGCTCGAGGTCGTGCTCGGCATCGACAATCTGATCTTCATCTCGATCCTGACCAACAAGCTGCCGGAAGCACAACGGGCCCGTGCCCGCCGGCTCGGCATCTCGGCGGCGCTGATCATGCGGCTGGTGCTGCTGGCCACCATTTCGATCATCGTCCAGCTGACCACGCCGGTGTTCACGGCCTTCGGCCACGGTTTTTCCTGGCGCGACCTGATCCTGATCGCCGGCGGCCTGTTCCTGGTCTGGAAGGCGACCAAGGAGATCCATCACACGGTCGATCCCGACGACCACAAGGATACGATGATGGGCGAGACGCTGCAGATCAGCCTCGCCGGCGCGATCTTCCAGATCCTGCTGCTCGACCTGGTCTTCTCAATCGATTCGATCATCACCGCCGTCGGCATGACCGACGAGATCGCCATCATGTACATCGCCGTGATCGTGGCGGTCAGCGTGATGATGCTGGCGGCCGGGCCGCTGGCCAACTTCATCGCCAAGAACCCGAGCATTGTCATGCTGGCGCTGGGCTTCCTTTTGATGATCGGCATGACACTGATCGCCGACGGCATGGGCTACCATGTGCCCAAGGGCTACATCTATGCGGCGATGGGCTTTTCGGCATTGGTCGAGGGGCTCAACATGCTGGCGCGGCGGCGCAAGAAGCCGGGCGGCGGGCATTGAGGCATGAGCAGCAGGGACCTTAGCCAGAATCAGCGCGATCAGTTGGCCAAGCTGGCTGAATTGCCTGACAGCGAGATCGATATCTTGGACATTCCGGGAGCTCCGGCCGAGAATTGGGCTCAAGCTCGTCGTGAGCAGGAAAAGCGGCGATCCCAAGCCCGCCGGTTCAGTTAGCCGGCACGCCCTTCGGGTGACGGTCGCCGATCAGGCCGAGCGTCAGGCCTTGTTCCAGCCACGCCTTGGCACCGGCCAGCACCAGCGTGAAGCCGCCGGTTGAGCCGACGGCCTCTTTGACCTGCCCGTCGCCATCGCCGGCGAAGCCAAAATTGCGAACCTCGAGAAAAGTTGTCTCGCCAGGCATTTCGGTGAAAGTCCAGACCACGGTGGTCGGTGGATCGCTCCACTGCATGACGATCTTTTCGTTCGGAACGATCTCGCTGACGTCGACCGTCGTCGAGACGCCGTACATGCGCCATTCCCAGTGGATCTGCTCGCCGCTGTCCAGCCGGCCGCTGCTATGGGTAAACCAGAATTTTGTGGTGATGGCCGGGTCGACGAAGGCCTCGAACACTTCGGCGACAGGCCGCCGGATCAGCATGCCGGCTTCGGCGGTCGGTTTTTCGTGGATGTCCATGGAATGCTCCTAATGGTCAGATATTGGTCTCGTTGGCGGGTTCGCCTTTCATCTCGCTGCGGTAGTAACCGTCGCGCAAATTGATGCCGTACTCGACATAGGCCTTCATGCAGGCCAGCATCTGCGACCAGCCCTCGCAATTGAGATAGGACTTCTTCAGGCCGACCGCGCCTTCCTGCCAGCCGCTCTCGGCGATGGTGACGAAGGTGCCGCCATCGTCCAGCGGTTCGAAGTTCATCTCGATGCGGGTTTTGTAGGCCGGCTTGCCGTCCTCATCGGTGGCATCCCAGCGCAGCACGATGCGGCGGTCCTTGACCACTTCGTCGACCTCAACCGGCACCTTGCCCCACCAGACGACGCCGGCGCCGGCTTCCAGCGGGGCGCTGGCGCCGCCGATCGTGGTGAAATAGCCGCTCAGTTTCTTCGGATTGACGACTGCGTCGAAGACGTCGGCGACCGGCTTGCCGATGCGTCCGGAAACACTGAATCCAAGTGACATATCAACAGCTCCTTCCCTTGATCGGTTCAACAATATGTTATATAAACATAACATGTCAAGCCGATCGCAAGACGACAATGTTTTCAAGGCGCTGGCGCATCCGCGCCGGCGTGAAATACTGGATCAGCTGAAGGACGCGCCGAAGACGACCGGCACGCTGTGCGAGGCCTTTCCCGATATCGATCGCTGCACGGTCATGCTGCATCTGAAGGTGCTGGAGGAGGCCGACCTGATCGTTGCGCGGCGCGACGGCCGCGAGCGCTGGAACCATCTCAACGCGCTGCCGATCAAGCAGATCCACGACCGCTGGATCAGCCAGTATGCCGGCCATGCGCTCAGCATCATCGACCGGCTGAAATCCGATCTGGAGGCGTGAATGCTTGCTGCAGCCCATGGCGCGCGTCCCGTGCGCGGTGCGGCTGGACGAATTGAGCCGATTTATCTATAAGCCGGCCATTCCGACAGAGAACGCCGTGCTTCCAAGAGGTGCACCTGGGACGCTCTGAAATTTTGAATTCGGGCATTGCGGCAGACGAGGTCAGATCACTTCGCTTCGGGATGCTCTAGCCGAGAAGACGACAGGGGTGCCATGGCTGGCCATTCACAGTTCAAGAACATCATGCACCGCAAGGGCCGCCAGGATGCGGTGCGGTCGAAAATGTTTTCCAAGCTGGCGCGCGAAATCACCGTCGCCGCCAAGAGCGGGACGCCCGATCCATCGATGAACCCGCGCTTGCGCCTGGCGATCCAGAACGCCAAGGCGGTGTCGATGCCGAAGGACAACATCCAGCGCGCCGTCAACAAGGCCTCGATGGGCGATGCCGAGAATTACGAAGCCGTGCGCTATGAGGGCTATGGCCCGGGCGGCGTCGCTGTCATTGTCGAGGCGCTGACCGACAACCGCAACCGCTCGGCGTCCAATGTGCGTGCTGCCTTCACCAAGGCCGGCGGCGCGATGGGCGAAACGGGCTCGGTTTCCTTCATGTGGGACCGCGTCGGCGAGATCTATTATCCGGCATCGGCCGGCAGCGCCGACAAGGTCATGGAAGCGGCAATCGAAGCCGGCGCCGACGACGTGGAAACCGACGAGGAGGGCCACACCATCTATTGCGCCTTCGAGAATCTCGGTGAGGTATCGAAGGCTCTGGAAACCTCGCTCGGCGAGGCAGAATCGGTGAAGCCGATCTGGCGGCCGCAGAACAACGTTCCGGTCGACGAGGAGCGGGCACAGTCGCTGATGAAACTGGTCGCCACGCTCGAGGACGACGACGACGTGCAGAGCGTCTACGCCAACTTCGAAGTCGACGACGAGACCATGGCCAAGCTCAGCGCGGCATGAGCGGAGCTCAGCCCGGCATGAGCGAAAGCGTGCTCCCCGCCATCCGCATCAGCTACTGCACGCAGTGCCAGTGGCTGTTGCGCGCCGGCTGGATGGCGCAGGAGCTGCTGTCGACCTTCGGCACGGACCTTGGCGAAGTAACGCTGGTGCCGGGCACCGGCGGCATCTTCACCATTTCCTGCAATGACGTGCTTGTCTGGGAGCGCAAGCGCGACGGCGGTTTTCCGGACGCGGCCAAGCTGAAGCAACTGGTCCGCGATGTCATTGATCCGGACCGCGACCTCGGTCATTCCGATCGGAAGACAAAGGCGTAGAGGCCGCCGCTGCCGTCACTTGCGTCGCCACGCTCCGAAGGCGGCGCCAATCGCAACACCCACGGCGACGCCCATCGGAAGGTCATCCAGAGCGGTGCCGACCGCGGCACCGACACCAACTCCGATTGCCATGCCGAAGGCCATATTCGAATATTGATCCTTCATCGGTGGCTCCATCCATCCTTTTCAACGCGCGGCGAACCAGAAGGATGCCAGCGCGGCTATGCCGCTGATGGTGCGGACATGGTTCCACATCACCCACTCGTTGAGGTAGCGCGACAACAGGCTTGCGCCATTGCTGCTGGCCGGATCGACGGAGGCGAGCGCATCGTTGAGCGGGACGTTGAAGATCATCGTCACCACCACGATGCCGATGAGATAGAGCAGGCTGCCGGCAACCAGCCAGAGCGAGCCTGGCTGGTTCCAGCCGATCACCGCACCGATGGCGACAACGATGCAGACGAGAGCCGTGCCGAACAGTGCTGTCATGAACAGCGGCGTCACGGCTGTGACGTTGATGGAATTCATCGCGGCAATGCCGCTTGCGGCTGGCATGCGGGCGAGGCCCGGCATGACGAAGCTGGAGAAAGCAAAGAAGACGCCGCCGACGACGCCTGAGCCAAGTGCGGCAATGAAGATGAGAGTGGGAAGAAGTTTCGCGATCATGTCAGTTGCTCCAGATGCCCATTGTGCTTTCCTCCGCATAAACGTGATTAATCCTCACATTTGCAAAACGTGATAAACCCTCGTATTTCTCGAGTCAAGTGATTTTGGCGGCATTTGGAGTCAGGTATGGAAGACGCGGCAACCCCCGTTTCCGCACAGAAGCAGGCTGCTTCACCGCGTCGGGCGCCGAGCCAGCAGCGCAGCCGCGAGCGGGTCGAGCGCATGCTGGCGGCTGCCTCGGCGCTGATCGCCGAGCAAGGCAGCGATGCCATGCGCATGGGTGAGGTGGCGGAGCGCGCTGGGGTGTCGATCGGGTCGCTCTACCAGTTCTTTCCGGACAAGCGGGCGATCATCTGGGCGCTGGCCGAGCGCTACACCGCCGAAAGCCAGTCCTGCATTTCGGCAGCACTGGCTGGTATCAGCGACGCCGAAGGCCTGCAGTCCGCGTTTTCAGAGTTGGTCGACATCTATTACCGGCTGTTCCTGGCCGAGCCGGTGATACGCGACATCTGGTCGGGCACGCAGGCCGACAAGGCGCTGCGCCAGCTCGAACTCGCCGACAGCCGCGCCAACGCCGAATTCCTCAGCGCGGTGCTGAAACGGCTGCGGCCGGCAGCCGATCCGGCGACACTGGAAACCACGGCGTTTCTGGTCTGGCAGATGGGCGAGGCCGCCATGCGGCTGGCGATCTCGGTTGAGCGGCAGGAGGGCGACAGGCTGGTCGCCGCCTACAAGCGCATGGCGTTAAGGGAATTGCTGGCCGAGTAGGACCGCGCCGCAACAAAAAACCCGCCACAAGGGCGGGTTTTTGATCTGTGAAAGCTCGTTTGGCTTAAGTTCTTACTTAACGCAAGTCGTTATCCCAAAACCGCTTGGCACTTTTGGGCGACATGCAATTAGATGCCGAAACCTTCGAAACGCTTCTTGAACTTCGACAGGCGGCCGCCGCGGTCGAGCAGGGTCTGCTGGCCGCCGGTCCAAGCCGGGTGGGTGGTCGGGTCGATATCGAGGTTCATCGTATCGCCTTCCTTGCCCCAGGTCGAACGGGTCGTGTATTCGGTGCCGTCGGTCATGACGACCTTGATGGTGTGGTAATCGGGATGGATGTCGGTCTTCATGGTTCGGTTCCTGGCTTGCCGGCGCTGCCGACGGGCATAAGCCTGCGTCGATGCGCCCCTTTTTAAAACTCGAAGCCGCAGCTATTGAGGAGCCACGGCTTCTAAAACGGTCGGCGAGCCTATACATCAGCCGGAATTGAATCACAAGGCCGCGGCAAGCGCATATTGAGGCGCAGACCCCAAGGACGGCTGGAGGAAACATCGGGATGGCGCAAATCACCAGCGCAGACGAGCGCCGGCGTTCGCTCAAGCCGCTCAGGCGCCTGTTCCCCTACATCACGCACTACCGCACGCTGGTCGTCGGCGCCATTATCTCGCTGGTCATCGCGGCGGCAACCACGCTGGCGCTGCCGCTGGCGGTGCGACGCATGATCGATCATGGCTTCTCGTCGTCCAGCACGACCTTCATTGCCGAATATTTCGCAGCGCTGGTGGCTATGGCCGCCCTGCTGGCGGCAGCATCGGCCGGCCGCTACTATTTCGTCATCACGCTGGGCGAGCGCGTCGTCGCCGATATCAGGCGCGATGTGTTTGCCCATGTGACGACGCTGTCGCCTGCCTTCTTCGACACCGCCCAGTCGGGCGAGATCGTGTCGCGGCTTGCCGCCGACACGACGCAGGTCAAGTCGGCGGTCGGAGCGACGGCCTCGGTGGCGCTGCGCAATGTCATCCTCGGCCTTGGCGCGGTGGGGATGATGGTCATCACCAGCCCGAAACTGTCCGGCCTGGTCATCGCGGCAATACCCGTGATCGTGCTGCCGCTGGTCGCCTTCGGCCGTTCGGTGCGGCGCAAATCACGTCAGGCGCAGGATACGCTGGCCGATGCCACCGCCTATGCCAGCGAGCAGATCGGCGCGGTGCGCACGCTGCAGGCCTTCACCAATGAGAAGCTGGTCACCGGGCATTTCTCGGCTGCGGTGGAAGCTGCTTTCGAGGCGGCACGCTCCTCGATCTTCGCGCGCTCCTTCTTAACCTTCTTCGCCATTTTCACCATCTTCTCGTCCGTCGTGGCGGTGCTGTGGTTCGGCTCGCGCGACGTGCTCGAAGGCTCGATATCGCCAGGCACGCTCGGCCAGTTCCTGCTCTATTCGGTGTTCGCCGCCGGCGCGCTGGGCGCGCTGTCGGAAGTGTGGGGCGAACTTGCGCAAGCGGCGGGTGCTGCCGAACGGCTGACCGAGATC
>NZ_RZRP01000296.1:0-6803 GCF_003997795.1 Mesorhizobium sp. M7A.F.Ca.US.005.03.2.1
TCATGACACTTCGGGCGCACTGGTCGGCTTCGACGTCGAAATCGCCAAGGCGATCGCCGACAAGCTCGGCGTCAAGGTCGAATTCCTCGAAGGCAAGTGGGACGGGCTGATCGCCGGCCTCGACGCCAATCGCTATGACGCCGTCATCAACGAGGTCGGCATCACCGATGCCCGCAAGGCCAAGTACGACTTCTCCGATCCTTACATCGCCTCCAAGGCGGTGCTGATCGTGCGCGGCGACAACACAGACATCAAGACCTTTGCCGATCTCAAGGGCAAGAAGTCGGCGCAGTCGCTGACCTCGAATTTCGGCAAGCTGGCCGAAACGAACGGCGCCGAGCTGGTCGGCACCGATGGCTTCGACCAATCGATCCAGCTGCTTCTGACAGGCCGTGCCGACGCCACGATCAATGACAGCCTGTCGTTCCTCGACTTCAAGAAGCACAAGCCCGACGCCAATGTGAAGATCGCCGCGCAAGAGGAAAACGCCGACTATTCCGGCGTCATCGTGCGCAAGGGCGATCCGGAGCTGGTCGCGGCGATCAACAAGGCGCTGGCCGACATCAAGGCCGACGGCACCTATAAGAAAATCTCCGACACCTATTTCGGCCAGGACGTTTCGAAGTAATCTATGAGGCGGGGCGCTCCGCGGCCCACAGGACATATCGAGCGGCGAGTCGTCTTTGACGGTCCGCCGCTTTTGTCGTGATATGTCGCGCCTCGACGAAGCCTCGACTTATTTGGAGGGTCTTACGTGCCGCACTGGCTGCAACTGATGCTGGAGTCGCTGCCTTCGCTGTTGTGGGCGGCGCTGATCTTCACCGTGCCGCTGACGCTGTTGTCCTTCGTCCTTGGGCTGACCGTTGGGTTGGGTGCGGCGCTTGCCCGGCTGTTTGGTCCGAAACCGCTGGTCGCGCTGGTGCGCTTCTATGTCTGGATCTTCCGCGGCACGCCGCTGCTGGTGCAGCTGTTCCTTATCTTCTACGGCCTGCCGTCGGTCGGTATCCTGCTCGACGCCTTCACGGCGGCGTTGATCGGCTTCACGCTCAACATCGGCGCCTACACGTCGGAAATTATCCGCGCGGCCATAGGGTCGGTGCCGAAGGGCCAGTGGGAAGCGGCCTATTCGATCGGCATGACCTGGAGCCAGGCGATGCGGCGCACCATCCTGCCGCAAGCCGGCCGGGTCGCGGTGCCGCCGCTTTCCAACACCTTCATCTCATTGGTCAAGGATACGTCGCTGGCCGCCGCCATCACCGTGCCGGAGATGTTCCAGGCGGCGCAGCGCATCGTCGCCACCACCTATGAGCCGCTGATCCTCTATGTCGAGGCGGCGATCCTCTATCTGGCGCTGAGTTCGGTGCTGTCGGCCTTGCAGACGCGGCTGGAGACCCGGCTCAACCGCTATGGCGGCTTCCTGGAGGCACGCTCATGATCGGCCTCAGCAACATCGAAAAGCGCTTTGGCGACAATCTCGTGTTGAAGGGCGTGACGGTCACCATTGCCGAAGGCAGCGTCACTGCGCTGGTCGGCCCGTCGGGCGGGGGAAAGAGCACCCTGCTGCGCTGCATCAACCTCCTGGAGATCCCGACCTCGGGCACGGTGCGCATCGGCGACGAGACGCTCGAATTCCATCCTGGTGGCAGGGTTCCGGCCAGGGATATCCAGCGCCTGCGGCTGCAGACCGGCATGGTGTTCCAGAACTTCCAGCTGTTTCCGCATCGCACCGCGATCGAGAACGTCATGGAAGGGCTGGTGACGGTGCTGAAATGGGCGCCTGAGAGGGCACGCGAGCGGGCGCTGGCTCTGCTGGAGAAGGTGGGGATGGCGCACAAGGCCGACGCCTGGCCGGCGACGCTGTCGGGCGGCCAGCAGCAGCGCGTGGCGATCGCCCGCGCCTTGGCGCCGTCGCCGAAAGTGCTGCTCTGCGACGAGCCGACCTCGGCACTCGACCCGGAACTGGCGCAAGAGGTGGTCGACGTGCTTGGCAAGCTCGCCAGTGAAGGCACGACCATGGTGATGGCGACGCATGATCTGCGCCTCGCCTCCAAGATCGCCAAGGAAGTGGTGTTCCTCGATGCCGGCGTCGTCGTCGAGAAGGGACCGGCCGCGGTGCTGTTCAACAATCCGGAGCAGCAACGGACGAAGCGGTTCATTGCGACGCTGAAGCAGGAGGCTGAGAAGGAAGGCGGCGGCGGGTAGGCGCGGCCTAGGGTCTGTAGAATTCGGGCGATGGCCCCGAAGGCGCGCCGGTTCCGGTATATCTTGCCGGATGCGCGAGCAGGCCGTCAGCCATCCTTCGGCATATCGGGCCTTGCCGCCAGCAGCCGCTGAAATTTCACCGTCAGATCTCCCCCGAAATCGCGGCTCTTCATTTGCAGGTTCAGATATGATGGCTGACGAGCGCCACGCCAAGTCCGATGAGGATCGAACCGCATGTCTTGGGGATCACCCATCCGGCGCCAGTGAACCGGCCAACGGCGAGCGAGGCGATGCCGACCGCCGCAAGGTCGGCCATCGAGAAGATGAGATTGACGATGATGCCGAGGATGAGGAACTGCAACCCGACGGCCATGCCGGCTGACGGATCCACGAACTGCGGCAGGAAGGTCAGGAAGAACAGTGCCGTCTTGGGATTGAGGATCTCGACGACCATGCTGTCGCGAAATGTGTTCGGGGCCGGCCTGGCACCATCCTCACCCATCCGGTTCCAGCCCAGGAACATGGCAAGGCCCAGCGAAATGAGATATGCGGCGCCCGCCCATCGGATCACCAAGAAAGCGACCGGCGCGTGTTCCATCAGTGCGGCGAGCCCGACCGCCGCGGCCAGGATGTGCACGTAACAACCAAGATGGACACCCAGCGCCGCCATCAATCCCGCCTGACGGCCATGGGCCAGCGTCTGCGCTGTCATGTAGAGAATCGCCGGTCCTGGCATGCAGGCGAAGGCGAGCGTTGCGAGGGCGAACGGAATCCAGAGATCCAGCGATGGCATGACAGCTCCTCCCATGATCAAGCCGTGGGAGGAGTAGGCCGGGGGGCAGGCCGAAAACATACGGCGGATGCCGTATTTGGATGATGATCGGGTTTGGCTAATCTGCCGATGGTTAAGGGGACGTTGCCGGGTTGCCCATTGTCGCGGCTGCGATATCAGCCGGTGGGCAATCCCAGACGAACCGCGTAGGCGGTCAGTTCGGCGGTGTTGTGGAGACTGAGCTTGCCCATCAGATTTTCGCGATGTTTGCGAGCGGTCGGCAGGCTGATGCCCAGTCGTTCGGCGATGTCGCGCGTGATCATGCCTTGCGCCACCAGTTGAAGGATCTGCCGTTCGCGCCGCGTCAGCGGTACCGGGGACAGGATTTCCTGCGCGGCTATCGGCTCGCTTTCCCTGCCTATATCGCTGACCGCGAAGCGAACGGTTTTCGCCAGATAGGTGCCTCCGTTCTTGACCGCTTCGATGGCAGCGCCGAGTTCCTCTGGATCGCCATCCTTGGTCAGGTAGGCGTTGGCGCCGGCGCTGAGCGCGGCGCGTACTGTCCTCGGCTCGACATTGGCCGTCAGCACCACGATCCGCAGGCGTGGCGCCAAGGTCCTGATGGTGGCGATAAACTGCATCCCGGTCACACCTGGCATGCCGAGGTCGAGGATCAAAAGGTCGGCGCGCGTGCTTCGCAGCTGGCCAAGCAGCGCCTCGCCATCCGCAGCCTCGGCGACGACCGAGATATTGTCCATAGCCGAGATAAGCAGCTTCAGCCCCTCGCGCACGATGGCATGGTCGTCGGCGAGTATGGCGGTGAGCGAGCGGTTCATCGGGGCACCATCCAGGGCTGCAGCGGCGTATATGGATCGATCGCCAACTTATGCGAAACAGGTTGCCGGTAGATCAACGGTACCGGGGAAGACCGGCCGGAGAATTACTTGGGACAATTGGAGGGATTCGATGCAGGAAGACAAGATACGCCAGGCCCTGGTCGAACTCCTGTATCGCAATTCCTACGGCGTGGTCATCTCCAACATCGTGATCTCGATGGCGGCGGTCTATGTTCTGAGAACGGCCGTTTCCGCCAATTGGCTGATCGGCTGGCTGGCGGCGCTGTATCTGCTGACGGCTATCCGGGTGCTGGCGTCGCGCCGTTTTTTCAGCCGCTCAAGGGATCGCGGCTCGATCTTGCGCTGGGCATGGCTGGCCACGGCGTTTTCCTGTATGTCGGGCCTTCTGTGGGGGGTGCTTGGCTGGGTCGGCTTTATGCCCGAGGCGCCGATCGTGCTGTCCTTCACGGTCATCGTCCTGACTGGTCTCGTCTGCGGTACGGTGCCGTCGCTGTCGGCCTTTCCGCCGGCGCTGGTCGGTTCCATCCTGGCCACGGTGGTGCCGGTCGCCTTGCGCTGCTTGACCACCCAAAGCGATATTTCCGGCGCCTTCCTGTTCCTGCTCGCATCGCTGGTGGCGATCAATTTCTACTACTGCCGTATCACCTACCGCATGCTGCGCGAAACCGTCAGCCTGCGACTGGAGAACGAAACGCTGGTCGAGCACCTGCAAGAGGAACGCGACAGGCGCAGACCGCCGACCGTGCCAAGACGCGTTTTCTGGCGGCGGCGAGTCACGATCTGCGCCAACCGATCCATGCCCTGAGCCTGCTGGTCTCGACGCTTGCCATATTGGGGCAGCGCGGCGACGTACCCTCCGGCGAGGCGCGCGATCTGGCCAGCCGGGCGAAATCGGTTGTCAGCAACTTCAGTGGGCTGCTCAACGCTTTGCTCGATATCTCGCGGCTCGATGCGGGCATCGTCACGGTCGCGAGCGAGGCGGTGCCGCTGCGCGACCTCTTTGGTGATCTTCGCAATGAATTCGCCGCCGAGGCAAAACAACGCGGACTTACGTGGCGCGTGGTAGACAGCAGTCTCTACGTCGACAGCGACCCGATGATGTTGAAGCGCATCCTCAACAACCTGATCTCGAATGCCCTTCGCTACACCAAGCAAGGTGGTGTCCTGCTGGGCTGTCGCCGGCGCGGCGCATGTGTGGAGATACAGGTCCTCGACAGCGGCCCCGGCATCCCCGCCGATCAGCAGGGGATGGTCTTCGAGGAGTTCGTGCAGTTGCAGAACCCGGCGCGGGACCGCACGCAAGGCCTGGGACTCGGGCTCGCCATCGTTCGCCGCACCGCCGAGCTGTTGGGGCACCCCCTGAAATTGGCTTCGACGTCCGGGCGCGGTTCCCTGTTTTCCATCACCGTCGCGAAGGCCGGCGCGGTGCAAGCTCGCTTGGAGGTCGACACGACATCGCCGGCCAGCAGTGCCGCCGGCATCATGGTGGTCGAGGACGAGGGCGACGTTCTCGATGCCATGGTGCGCTTGCTCAGCCTGGAGGGACATCGTGTCTATCCCGGCCGCTCCGCCGCAGAGGCGCAGGAGGCCCATACGGCGGCGCTGGCTGCCGGCGATGCGCCGGTCGACCTGATCATCGCAGACTACCGTCTCGAGAATGACACCACCGGCACCGACGCGATCCGTGCGCTTCACGCCCATATCGGCCGGCTTGTCCCGACCATCATCATTACTGGCGATACGTCGCCGGCGCGCCTCAAGGAGATCAGCGCCAGCGGCAGCCGCATCCTGCACAAGCCGATCGCCGACGAGGAATTGCGCGAGACCATTGCCGCGGTCTGCTTTGGCGGCAAGGCGATAAGTGGCGACACACGTTAAAACGAAACGCGCGCTCGACGGCTCGGCGCGCCGGCAAGCCGCGATGCAGCACGCTGGTGCGCAGGGCCTACCAACATCGAAGCTGCCGCCCGAAAGCAAAAGAGGCCCCGGTCAAACCGGAGCCTCCAATCGTTTCTGGCAGGATTTCTCGAAAGGTGAGAAAGATCAGGCAGCTTCTTCCTGCTCGGCCTCTTCATTGTCGGCCTTGGCGCCACGCTTAGGGCCCTTGTTGAGGTTGACCTCGATCAAGCGCACGGCTTCGGTTTCCGACATGCGGTTGACGGCCGCGATCTCGCGGGCCATGCGGTCGAGCGCCGCCTCGTAGAGCTGACGCTCGGAATAGGACTGCTCCGGCTGGTTGTCGGCGCGGTAGAGGTCACGCACGACTTCCGAGATCGAGATCAGGTCGCCCGAATTGATCTTCGCATCATATTCCTGGGCGCGGCGCGACCACATGGTGCGCTTGACGCGGGCGCGGCCCTGCACGACCTTCAGCGCGCGTTCGACATAATCCTCTTCCGACAGCTTGCGCATGCCGATGGAGGTCGCCTTGGCGACCGGCACCTTCAGGCGCATCTTGTCCTTCGAGAAGTCGATGACGAACAGTTCCAGCTTGTGTCCAGCAACTTCCTGCTCGTCGATCGAGACGATCTGGCCGACGCCATGCGCCGGGTAGACGATGTACTCGCCGGTCTTGAAACCGTGACGCGCAGCGGTGGACTTCTTCTGCGGGGTGATCGTTGCCATTGCGCACTGAACTCCTTGTTGTGGTACCGGCGTCCTGCCGGCCCGAACTCGCGCGATCGGAGAAACCGACCGTTAGCCGCACAACAGATGAACCCATCGGAAAAGCCGGACCGGCAAACCGCAACATCGCGACCGCCTGGCCCAGATCGCTCTGGTCCGAATGGGATTTTCACCTTTCAGTGATTTGGGGCGTCTGCGCCATAAATCGACGTTGTGTCACCGGCATGTTTCGCTGATGTAACACAAAAAGTCGGAAGAATCAAGGTTTTGCTGCATACGCGAAGGCCACAACCCGGCGCCGGCTGTCAAGCCGGTTAATGTGACGTGCCTCTTACCCTGCGTAATAC
>NZ_RZRP01000297.1:0-6795 GCF_003997795.1 Mesorhizobium sp. M7A.F.Ca.US.005.03.2.1
TCGTGGCGCTGAACAACGTCAATGTCGGCTACACCGAGGGGCAGCCGATCCTTAAGAAGATGACGCTGCGCATCGACGCCGACGACCGCATCGCGCTGCTCGGCGCCAACGGCAACGGCAAGTCGACCTTCGCCAAATTGCTGTCCGGCCGGTTGAAGCAGGAGAGCGGCACCATGACGGTGGCGCCCGGGCTGAAGGTGGCGATCTTCGCTCAGCATCAGCTCGACGATCTGCGGCCGGACGAAAACGCCTACGAGCATGTCCGCCGGTTGATGCCGGAGGCGCCGGAATCGAAGGTACGCGGCCGCGTCGCCCAGTTCGGCCTCACCACCGAGAAGATGAACACCGCCGCCAAGGATCTGTCGGGCGGCGAGAAGGCACGACTGTTGATGGGCCTGTCGGCCTTCGAGGGGCCGAACCTGTTCATCCTCGACGAACCGACCAACCATCTCGACATCGACAGCCGCGAATCGCTGATCCATGCGTTGAACGAATTCCCTGGCGCCGTCATCCTGATCTCGCATGATCGCCATCTGCTCGAGGCAACCGCCGACCGGCTGTGGCTGGTCAAGGACGGCGCGGTCAACCCCTATGACGGCGATCTGGAAGACTACAAGACGCTGGTCACCGGCGTGTCCGGCGACCGCCGCGGCAAGCGCGAGGCCGACAAGGCATCAAAGGCCGACCGCCGTCGCGATGCGGCGGCACGCCGCGCCGCCTTCGAGCCGCTGGCCAAGGAAATCCGCGCCACCGAAGCGCTGATGGACCGCATCCGCAAGCGCATCGACGGCATCGAGGACGAACTGTCCAATCCGGCGGTGTACGAAAAGGATCCCTCGACGGCGACCCGGCTGGCCAAGGAGCGCTCGCAACTGGCCCAGACGCTGGCCGGCCACGAGGAAAAGTGGCTGTCCATGTCGGCAGAGTATGAGGAAGGCACGGCGGAGTGATTACGCAATCTCCCCACAAGTGGGGAGATTGGCTAATCATCTGGCCCTACACGCGCCCTTTGAAACCCGCTAGTCTTGCCGCATGAACCAGCACGCCAAGCTCAGAATCGGCCATTCCGCCTGTCCGCATGATTGCCCGTCGACCTGTGCGCTCGAGGTCGAACTGCTCGACGGCAATCGGATCGGCCGCGTCCATGGCGCCAAGTCCAACAGCTACACCGCCGGCGTCGTCTGCGCCAAGGTTGCGCGTTATGCCGACCGCGTCCACCATCCCGACCGTTTGCTGAAGCCGCTGATCCGCGCCGGCGCTAAGGGCGACGGCGCCTGGAAGGAAGCGAGTTGGGAGGCCGCGCTCGACCTCGTCGCCGAAAAGTTCATTGCGGCCGAGGAGAGGTACGGCTCGGAGACGATCTGGCCCTACTACTATGCCGGCACGATGGGGCTGGTGCAGCGCGACGGCATCGACCGGCTGCGCCACGCGAAAAAGTATTCCGGCTTCTTCGGGTCAATCTGCACCAATCTCGCCTGGACGGGCTGGATGATGGGGGCCGGCGCCTTGCGCGGGCCGGACCCGCGCGAGATGGCGAAATCCGATTGCGTGGTGATCTGGGGCACCAATGCGGTGGTGACCCAAGTCAACGTCATGACCCACGCCATCAAGGCGCGCAAGGAGCGCGGCGCCAAGATCGTCGTCATCGACGTCTACGAAAACGCGACGATGAAGCAGGCCGATCTCGGCCTGGTGCTGAAGCCGGGCACCGACGGCGCGCTGGCCTGCGCGGTCATGCATGTGCTGTTCAAGGAGGGCATGGCCGACCGCGCCTATCTCTCGAAATACACCGACGACCCGAGAGGGCTGGAAGCGCATCTCGAGACGCACACGCCGGCGTGGGCGGCCGGGATCACGGGCCTGACGGTTGCCGAGATCGAGGCCTTCGCCCGCCTCGTCGGCACGACCAAGAAGACCTATTTCCGCCTCGGCTATGGTTTTGCACGCCAGCGCAATGGCGCCGTCAACATGCATGCCGCCTCGTGCATCGCGGCTGTCACCGGCAGCTGGCAATATGAGGGCGGCGGCGCCTTCCATTCCAATTCCGGCATCTTCAAGCTCAACCAGGATGTGCTCGAAGGCACCAAGATGCGCGATCCCTCGATCCGCTATCTCGACCATTCGCGCATCGGCCCGGTGCTGACCGGTGCCAGCGATGCGCTCTATGGTGGCCCGCCGGTGACGGCGATGCTGATCCAGAACACCAATCCGGTGAATGTCGCGCCGGAGCAGCGGCTGGTGACGCAAGGCTTCCTGCGCGACGACCTGTTCACTTGCGTGCACGAGCAGTTCATGACCGACACGGCCAAGCTTGCCGACATCGTATTGCCGGCCACGATGTTCCTCGAGCACGACGATGTCTACAAGGGCGGCGGCAACCAGCACATCACGCTTGGCCCCAAGCTGATCGAGCCGCCGGAGGGACCGCGCACCAACCATTTCGTCATCGAGCAATTGGCTGATCGCCTCGGTGTCGCCGACCGTCCGGGTTTCGGCCTGACCGAGCAGCAGCATATCGACATCATCCTGGGCAAGCGCGGGCTGGGCAGTTTCGAAAGCTTGAAGCAAGACAAATGGGTCGACCTGCAGCCGGATTTCGAGGCAGCACACTTCATCAACGGATTTGGCCACGCGGATGGAAAATTCCGCTTCCGCGCCGACTGGACCGGGCAGGCGGCGCCCAACCGGCCGCCCAAAAGCATGGGCCTGTTCGGCCCGGTGGCGCGGCTGCCGGAATTCCCCGACCATGTCGACCTGATCGAGGTCGCCGACGAAGCCCACCCGTTCCGGCTGACGACGTCGCCGGCGCGCAACTTCCTCAATTCGACATTCTCGGAAACACCGGTGTCGAAAGCCAGGGAGGGCCGCCCGGAACTGCTTCTACATCCCGACGATGCCGCGGCACTTGGGCTGGCCGATGGCGACCGTGTCGAGGTCGGCAACCAGCGCGGCGAAGTCGTGCTGCATGCAAAACTGTTCGACGGCATCAAGCGTGGCGTGGTGATCGCCGAAGGCATCTGGCCAAACAGCGCCCATGAGCGCGGCGAGGGCATCAACGTTTTGACCGGCGCCGACGCGCCTGCACCCTATGGGGGTGCTGCCTTCCACGACAACAAGGTCTGGCTGCGCGCGGCAAGGTGAGAGAACTCAGTTGCTCTCGCGTCAAATTATACCGGCAGGGCTTCGGCCACCTTCTTTCGGTTTCGCCTAAGACTGATGTCGTCGGCGATCTGCTCGGCCTCGATCGAGATTTCGCGCAGCAATCCGGTGACCGGACTGTGAAAGCCGATGAGATAGAGGCCAAGCTCTGAAGCCCTCGCATTGACGCCGCTGCGCTCTGGCTGAACGCCGGGCTCCAGCAATTTGGCGTAGCCGGGCCGGAAGCCGGTGGCGAAGATGATCGCATCGAACTCGCCATGCCTGCCGTCGGCAAAACGGGCGCCCTGTTCGGTGATCTCGGCAATGTCGGGTACGATCTTGATCGCACCTTCGCGGATCTTGCTCACCGTGCCGATATCGATCGTCGGAATGCGGGACGCCTCGCTGATCTGCTGCAGCATTCCTTGCTTGGGCCGCTTGAGCCCGTACTTCTCCAGCCTGCCCAACGCCAGATCGAGGATGATGGGGAACAAGGCATCGTTGATGCGCTGCGGCATCAGGCGCGCCGCCATGCCGATCATCTGGATGGGCACGCCAAGCAGTTCGCGCGGTACGATATGAACGCCGCCGCGCACCGAAATCGTCGGCCGCGCACCGCCTTCCACCAGATCGAGCGCAATCTCGGCGCCGGTATTGCCCATGCCGACGATCAGCACCGGCTGACCGGCGAAAGGCATTGCGTTGCGATAGTCGGCGCTATGCAGCTTTCGGCCCTTGAAGGTATCGGCGCCGGCAAATCCGGGCATCAGCGGCTCTGCGTTGTTGCCAGATGCAATCACAACGTTTGAAGCATGCAAGGGGCCGGTCGTCGTATCCACGAGCCAGCTTCTGCCCCGCCGGGTGATCGCCCGCACTGTTTCTCCAAATCGCGGCCGCAGATCGAAACGTTGCGCATAGGCATCGAGATAGTCGACGAAGAGATCGCGCGGCACATAACGCGGATAGTCCCTGGGGAAGGGCGCGAAGGGCAGCGAGGAAAAGCGCTTGGCCGTGTGCAAATGGACGCGCTCATAGTGGCGTCGCCAGGCGGGTGCGGCCTGCTGCTCCTTTTCCAGCAGGACGAAATCCGGCCCGCTCTGCCGCAGGCACGCGGCAATGGCCAGGCCCGCCGGCCCGGCACCGATGATCGCAACTGGGGTGGTGTCGTCCAAGCGCGCCTCCGCGGCAGAATTCACAGCCCGAGAATGTCAAAAACATGGTGGGAAAGTAAAGGCCTGCCGCGCGACAAATATTTAGACAGGCAAAGGCACCGTCAACCCTACCTTGACCCGGTCCATGGCAACGAACGTGCGGAATTTTCGGACATTGTTGCTGTCGAAGAACAGTTTTCGCGTCAGCGCCTCATAGGCGCCCATGTCGGCCACTGTGATGACCAGGATGAAGTCGGCCTCGCCGGTGACGTAATAGCATTGCTGGACCTCGGGGGTCGCCGAGAACTGCCGCTTGGCCGCGTCGATCAGTTCGGCGCGTTCGCTCTCGAGTTCCACCTCGACGAAGATGGTGATGGGGTGGCCGACCGCTGCCGGCTCGACGACAGCGACATTGCCGGCAATGACGCCGGTCTGCTCCATGCGCTTGATGCGGCGCTGCACCGCCGGCGCCGACAGGTTCACCGCCTCGCCGATCAACCGCTGCGGCGTCGTGTTGTCGCGCTGCAGGATGGCAAGGATGGCGAGATCGAAACTATCGAGCGAGGACGGCAATGCAGGCAATGGAATATCCCGGACGAAACAAACTTGCATTTAAGAGACCATATTACAGCGCTCTTTGCGTCGCTCCTGCAATATGTTCTCGCTGACCAACGGGACCGGCCAATGTTCCTGCTCAACCGCAACGCATCGCACCGCCGGCCGCTCGATCCGATCGATGCCGAAACCCTTGGCGTGGCCGGAGCCGACACAGTCGAGCGTTTTCTCAGCCACCGCGACAATCACCGGATGACGCCGCTGCATGCACTGCCGGCGCTCGCCAGCGAATTCGGACTGGGCGCCATCCATATCAAGGATGAAGGCTTTCGCCTCGGCCTCGGCAGCTTCAAGGCGCTTGGCGGCGCCTATGCCGTCTTCCGCCTGGTGCTGGAGGAGGCCGGCAGTCGCCTTGGCCGGCCCGTCGACATGGCCGATCTCGATCAGGCTGACGTGCGGGCGGTCGCCGCGGCGATGACATTTGCCTGTGCGACCGACGGCAATCATGGCCGCTCCGTCGCGCAAGGCGTGCAACTCGTCGGCGCGCGGGCGGCGGTCTTCGTCCACGCCGGGGTCAGCGAGGAGCGCATCGCGGCGATCGCCCGCTATGGCGCCGAGATGATCCGCGTCCACGGCAATTATGACGATTCGGTCAGGCAAGCTGCCCAAGTTTCGGCCGACAAGGACTGGACCGTAGTCTCCGACACCTCGTGGCCGGGCTATGAGCGCATTCCCGGCCTGGTCATGCAGGGCTATACCGCGATCGTACGCGAAGCCTTGCGCCAACTCCCTCGGACGCCGACCCACGTCTTCGTGCAGGCCGGTGTCGGCGGCATTGCCGCCGCGCTGGCCGGTCATCTGGCCATCGTGCTCGGTGACGCCAGGCCGACCTTCATCGTGGTCGAGCCGGCGCGTGCCGCTTGTGTTCTCGCAGCCGCCCAGGTCGGGCGCCCGGTCAAGGTCGCGCACGGCCAGCCGACGGTGATGGCCATGCTTGAATGTTACGAAGCCTCGCCGGTCGCCTGGCGGGTGCTGGCGCGCGCCGCCGACGCCTTCATGACGGTGGATGAGGACGAGGCCATCGCGGTGATGCGGCGGCTGGCCTGGCCGGCCGGCGGTGACCCGGTGATCGTCGCCGGCGAAAGCGGTGGTGTCGGCCTTGCCGGGCTGATCCGGGCGGTGGCCGACAACCGGGCCGATCTTGGACTTGACGGCAAATCGCGGGTGCTGGTGATCAACACCGAAGGCGCCACCGACCCGCATCGCTACGCCGAACTGGTTGGCATGAACCCGGCCGATGTGCTGGAAGGCAAGATGACAGTCGAGGCAACGGCATGATCGCCATCGATGCGCAGCGCCTGCTCGGCCGCATCCGCGAACTCGGCGCTGTTGGCCGGGATGGCGAGGGCAGGCTGACCCGGCTGGCCGCCTCAGACACCGACAGGCAGGGCCGCGACCTCTTCGTCGGCTGGCTTCGGCAGGCCGGGCTCGATGTCGCCATCGACCGGGTCGGCAACATTTTCGGCATCTGGCAAAACCCGGAAATTACCGGGCAAGCGCCGCTGCTCATCGGCTCGCACATCGATACCGTCATCGATGCCGGCATTTATGACGGCTGCTACGGGGTGCTTGCCGGGCTGGAAGTGATCGAGACGCTCAAGGCGACAGGCTTTTCGCCGTCGCGCCCGGTCGCGGTCGCCGCTTTCACCAATGAGGAGGGCGTACGCTACACACCCGACATGATGGGCTCGCTGGTCCACGCCGGCGGCATCGATGCCGAAACGGTGCTGGCGGCCGTCGGCACCGACGGCAGCGTGCTCGGTCAGGAGCTTGCCCGCATCGGCTATGCCGGCGACCGGGAGCCCGGCTTCCTCACGCCGCACGCCTATCTCGAACTGCATATTGAGCAAGGGCCGGTGCTGGAGCGCGAAGGCTTGCCGGTCGGCGCGGT
>NZ_RZRP01000298.1:0-6794 GCF_003997795.1 Mesorhizobium sp. M7A.F.Ca.US.005.03.2.1
CTCTTGAACGCTGTCTGCCGAATGTTTGATCGGCAACCAATCAATATCCAGGCTGCAATCGTAATATCTTCAATTCTGAAGTTACGATGGAACCGCATGGCAGCGGTGGAGTTTTTATGGAGGGCGGAATTCAGTTATCACTAGGAGATGGCCATGAGACTTTATCTTACGAGCGCGGCGACCGCCGTCGTCCTGATGGGCGGGATTGGTGCGGCGCTGGCGGAAAACGTCGTCGTCGTCCAGCCGGAGCAGGAGACAGTCGTTCGCGAATACATCAAGAGAGAACCGCTTGCCTCGGTGAACCTTCTGGGCGTCGAGCTCAAGCTCGGCTCGTCGGTGCCGGATACGGTCGAACTGCGTGAGGTGCCCGACGTCAAATACCGCGTCGCGGTGATCAACGACCAGACGGTCCTCGTCGATCCGGAGACCCGCCAGATTGTTGAAGTGCTGCACTAGGGACCCGCAGTACTGGACCTTGGGAAAACCCCGCCCCGAACGTCGCGTCGGGGCGGGTTTCCTTTGCCGCGACCCGCGATGGCCTATTCGGCGGCCAGTCTATCCTGCGTCTTGGTCTCGAAATCGCTGGCGTCGTGGCGTTCATGCAGTTGCATGGCAGGCTCACCGAAAGCTCGGTTGACCATGCGGCCGCGCTTGACCGCCGGGCGGGCGTCGATGGCCTTCGCCCAACGCTGCACATGCTTGTACTCGTGCACCGACAGGAACTCGCCGGAATCATTGTACATGCGGCCGAGTGCCAGCCCGCCATACCAGGGCCACACCGCCATGTCGGCGATGGAATAGTCCTTGCCGCCGAGATATTCAGTCTCGGCCAACCGGCGGTCGAGCACGTCCATCTGACGCTTCACCTCCATCGAGAAGCGATCGATGGCATATTCGAACTTTTCCGGCGCATAGGCATAAAAGTGGCCGAAGCCGCCGCCCAGATACGGCGCCGAGCCCATCTGCCAGAACAGCCAGGACAGCACCTCGGCGCGGGCCGGCTGTTCGGTCGGAAGGAATTCGCCGAACTTTTCGGCGAGATAGACCAGGATCGAGCCGGATTCGAAGATGCGCACCGGTGTGGTGCCACTGTGGTCCATCAGGGCCGGAATCTTGGAGTTTGGATTGACCTCGACGAAGCCGCTGCCGAACTGGTCGCCATCGTTGATCCGGATCAGCCAGGCATCGTATTCGGCACCCTTGTGGCCGCGCGCCAGAAGCTCTTCCAGCATGACGGTGACCTTGACGCCGTTCGGCGTCGCCAGCGAATAGAGCTGCAACGGATGCTTGCCGACAGGCAGTTCCTTGTCATGCGTCGGCCCGGCGATCGGCCGGTTGATGCTGGCAAAGGCTCCGCCGCTCGGCTTGTTCCAGGTCCATACTTTCGGCGGTGTGTAGTCGGTCATTTCGTGGCCTCGTGTCGGGGAAGGATGGCAGGTCGCCATAAACTAGGGCTGCGGATGTGTAAGTTCAACTTGCGTTGAACTATTATCGATGCCCGCAGTGCCAACATCGGCAATTGGGCTCTTCCTTACCCTTGCGCCTTCTCCTGCGTGGCATACGTATAGAAGATGTCGCCAAAGCCCACCCAGGACAAAAGCATGACCATCAATCCTAATCCGCGCTCGGTCGTTGCCGTGCGGGCCACTGTTCCCGAAGATGCCTTTACGGCCGGGGCGCTCGGCACGCTCAGGGAAGGCAGCGGCGTCGTCATTCGCAATGACGGGCTGGTGCTGACCATCGGCTATCTCATCACCGAAGCGGAAGAGGTCTGGCTGACCAGCCATGACGGCCGCGTCATCCCCGCGCACGCGCTGGCCTATGACCAGGAATCGGGCTTCGGCCTGGTGCAGGCGCTGGCGCCGCTCGGCCTGCCGGCGGTGGCGCTGGGCGATGCCGGCAAGGCCAGGATCGGCGACGCCGTGGTGCTGGCCGACGGCATCGGCCAGTCGGTGCAGGCCAGGATCGTCACCAAGCAGGAATTCGCTGGCTATTGGGAGTATCTGCTCGACGAGGCGATCTTCATTGCGCCGGCGCACCCGTCCTGGGGCGGTGCCGGGCTGTTCGGCGCCGATGGCTCGCTGCTCGGCATCGGTTCGCTGCGCCTGCAGATGAGCCGCAATGGCGAGGTCGCCGATATCAACATGGTGGTGCCGATCGATCTGTTGCCGCCCATACTCGACGATCTCCTGACGCGCGGCCAGGTGGCCAAGCCGCCGCGTCCATGGCTCGGCGCCCTGTCGGCCGAAAGCGATGGCAGAGTGGTGGTGATGAGCGTGACCGAAGGCGGTCCGGCGGCCAAGGCTGGCCTGCGCCAGGGCGACATCATCTCGGACATCCGCGACGGCGCGGTCGATGGACTCGCCGATTTCTATCGCAAGCTGTGGGAGAGCGGCTCGGCCGGTGCCGAGATTCCGATGCGGGTGCTGCGCGACGGCCGCGAAACCTGGCTGCGCGTCAAGTCCGCCGACCGCGGCAGTTTTCTGAAGAAGCCGCAGCTGCAATAGCGCGTCAGCCACACGATGCATCCAAGACTGCTCAAAACCTTCCTTGCGGTGGCGCGGAGCCGCAACATCACACGCGCCGCAGAAGTGGTCCACCTCGCGCAATCGAGCGTCAGCGACCAGATCCTGGCGCTCGAGGCCGAGCTTGGCGCTGCCCTGTTCACGCGCGCGAAGTCCGGTCTCGAGCTGACGCCGGCAGGCCTAGCGCTGAAGCCGATCGCCGAGGATTTGTTGCGGCTCGACGGCGAGGCGCGCGCGGCCGTGCAGGCAGCGGCAGGTTCGACAAGCGGGCACCTGACCATCGGCGCGCTGGAGACGATCGCGTCGGCCAGGCTGGCGCCTTGGCTGCCCGGGTTCCAGGCCGGCCATTCCGACATCACCGTGCGGATGAAGGTGGCGGGCAGCGGCGCGCTGCTGCGCCAATTGGAGGATGGCGACATCGATGTCGCGTTCTGCTTCGACCGCCGTGATTTCGCGAAGGGCGCGTCGGATAAACACTTCGCCAGGCGCACGATAGCAGCCGAACCGCTGGTGCTGGTCGCGGCTCCGGGGCAGGGCAGCACCGGGCATGACCTGGCTGCCCTTGGCACGCTCTCCTTCGTGGCAACGGAGCCCGGATGTATCTACCGACACATGTTCGACACGGCCTTTGCCGAGGCGGGCGCTGCCGCACCCAGACTTGCCAACGAGGTCGGCAGTATCGGCGCCATTGCGCGGCTGGTGGCGGCCGGCGCGGGGCTCGCCCTCGTTCCACGCCTGGCCGTCACGGATGCGCTGGCACGCGGCGACATTGTCGAAATGCGATGGCCCGGCCAGATGCGGACAGCGCCGCTGGTGATGATCTGGCGCCGCCGGCGCGTCCAGCTGCCGGCGCTTAAGCAATTGCTCACTGCCGCGCGCGACACGCTGGTGCCGGCCCTGCAGCCCGCCAAGGCTGGTTCAGGACTTGAATCGTCGAACCGCTCCAAGGCCTTGTTTGCAAACAACTCCTGACGGAAGCAGCGGCGGTTCAGATCAGGCGGTGGCCGCCCTCGACATGCAGCGTCGTTCCCGTGGTAAAGCCATTGCCGATCAGGAAGGCAATGGCGTCGGCGATATCATCGGGTTGGCCAATCCGCCCGACCGGCAGCTGCTTGGCCATCGCGGCCAACGTCTCGTCCTTCCTGTCGCCGGCCACTTGCGCCCAGATCGTGGTGTCGACCCAGCCGGGCGACACGGCATTGACGCGGATCGGCGCCAACTCGACCGCCAGCGCCCGCACGAGGCCTTCGAGCGCTGCGTTGACAGCAGCAACGACGGAGCCGCGTGCGGCTGGGCGATAGGCGGCGATACCGGAGACGAAGGTCATGGAGCCGGATGCTGCCAGCCGCGGCGCACCGTGCTTGGCGAGCAGCAGCGGGCCATACAGCTTGCTCTCCACCACCCTTTGCGCCGCCTTCAGGTCAAGCTCCGGCAGCAGCCGGTAGGCGCCTTCGATGTCGGCTGCGGTGCTGACGATGTGGTCGAGTCCGCCAATCGCTGCGAACAGCGCCGAGACCTGGTCTTCGCGCGCGATGTCGACGACGGCCGTCTCCAGCCCGGCGGGATTGCCGAGCGCCTCGCGCGCCTGCCGCAGCCGGTCTTGGCCGCGCCCGGCGATGACAACCGCCGCACCGGCCTCCACGCAGTGCCGGGCCAGCGCCAGACCCATGCCGGAGCCGCCGCCGACGATCAGGATTTTCTGTTTCGAAATGCTCATTTCGCTCTGCCTTTGCTTGAATGGACAAGGGCAGGAATTGGCAGTTCGGCGCGACAGAAGGAAACGGAAGAAACCGATAGTGCCATCGGAAAGGCCGATGGAGCAGGGCGGACGAGCGCCGTCTCTGGCTCAGCGCACCAGCGGACTTTCCCAGACGACAAACAGCAGAGCTTTCAGCTGGGCAAAGCGCTCCTGCCCAAGTTCGGTGCGCCATTCCTCCTCGATGTCGTGCAGGATATCGACCATTTTCCAGAACGCGGCATGACCGCGTTCGGTGGACCGCACCACGCGCGCACCGCCATCGCCGGGAATGTCGGAGCGGACGAGGTAGCCGTACCCTTCGAGACTGCTGAGCAGCTGGTTGATGGCCTGTTTGCTCATGCCGGCACGCTCGGCGATGGTCCCGGGCCGCGCGCCGTCCGGTCCGGGAAACTGCAACACCGCCATATGCGGCAGGCGCAATTCGTCGAAACCGGCGGCGTTGAGCTCCTTGATCAGCCGCCGCTGGATCGCTTGTGCCGGCACGCGCAGCAGGGCGCCGATCAGCAGGTTCTCGGTCTTGGTCTGTAGAACTTCCGTTGAGGTGGGCATTGACGATCCGGTAAATTGAGTTTACTGATAGCGAGTAAATGTAATTTACCGGAGGGGTTTGCGCAATGTCGGTCATGAATCTTCAGGTCAATCCAGCCAATGAGACCATCGGCGACAAGGGGCTGTCGATTCGCTTCCTGGTGACGGGCGACAGTTCGAACGGCAGCATCGCCGCCTTTGAGTTGAGGGTTGCCAGCGGACTGCGCCTGCTGGCGCCGGCGCACAGCCATGATCACTACGAAGAGACGATCTACGGCATTGAAGGGGTGCTGACCTGGACCGTCGACGGCAAGCCGATCGAGGTCGGACCGGGAGAAGCGCTGTGCATCCCGCGCGGCGCAGTCCGAGCACGAGCATGGCAGGTATTCCGGGACTTTCTACAGTGGGGCGGGAAGAAAAATGTCCGGACCGACGGGCGTGAAGGAACGCCGTGCGCGCCTGCCAAGTTTGCTGCCGGAAACTGACGCAATTCATGCCACGATGCTGGCCAATGACGATGGGCATGATGCCGGAGGCAGGACGACAGTGAGAGCGATGACGCGAGCGGCAACAGCATCGAACGGACAGGCCGACTGATGGCGCCGATCAAGGTCGATCCCGACAAGGTTCATGAATTTGCGGATCCTGCCGGCTTCTACGCCTGGCTGAGCAAGCACCACGCCACGGAAACCGAAGTCTGGATCAAGATGCACAAGGTGGGGTCCGGATTGAAATCGATCACCCCCAAGCAAGCCATCGACGTGGTGCTGTGCTTCGGCTGGATCGATGCGGTGCGCAAAGGGTTGGACGACAAGAGCTTCCTGCAGCGCTACACGCCGCGCGGCAGGAAGAGCATCTGGAGCCTGATCAACATCGACAATGTGGCGCGGCTGGTCGAGGAGGGCCGCATGACCGAGCATGGGCTCAAACAGGTCGAGACGGCCAAGGCCGACGGGCGCTGGGCGCGCGCCTATGGCAGCGGCAAGGAGATGAAAATTCCCGATGATTTGCAAGCGGCCATAGACGCCGAACCCGCTGCGAAGGCGATGCTTGAAAAACTCAACGCGCAAAACCGCTTCGCGCTCGCCTTCCGCATTCACAACATGAAGACCGAGGCCGGGCGCAAGAGGAAGATCGAAGCGTTTGTGGCAATGCTGAAGCGCGGTGAGACGATCCATCCGCAAGGCAGGAAGTGAGGGTTTGGCGCGAATTCGTCTTCGGCGCCGCAAGCCTGTCCTCACGGGATCCCTCGTTGCGCGAAGCGCTTCAGGATTTGAATCGCGAAATTGTTCCAACTGCTTGTTTTCGCGCAATTCGGGGTCGGCGTGGCGCGGCCGCTTCAGCAACGACATCGCCGGTGGACGGAGGAGGGCACGGCGGCTACCCTTCGAAAGCCGCGACGATCGAGCGGCGGACCGGTCGCTGGGAGTCGTTGCCGTTGAGAAGAGTTGCTTCGTGGACGATGGCGCTGGGTCTCATTGTCATCGTCGCGTGTGTGGGAGCCGGGGTCACGCTTGCCCAGACTTCGCCCGATCAGACTTCTCCCGACCTGGCTTCCCCCTCGGCCTCGCCGGCAAAAGAGATCTCGGTCGGGATAAAACAGGCGCCGCCTTTTGCGTTCAAGCTGCAGGACGGCAGCTGGTCGGGATTGAGCATCGACCTCTGGCAGAAAATGGCCGGGCGGCTCAACCTGCGCTTCCACTATGTCGAAGTGCCTGCCGTGCAGGACCAGATCGATGGCGTCGTCAGCGGCAGATTCGATGCGGCGATGGCCGCGATCACGGTCACGGCCGACCGCGAAAAGGCCGTCGACTTCACGCAGCCCTTCTTCACGACCGGGCTCGGCATCGCGACGCCGCTCAACAACCAGCCGTCATGGCGGCCGGTGCTGCATGCCCTGACGTCGTTCGGCTTCCTGCAGGCGGTTCTGGCGCTGGTCATCATATCGGGGGTGGTCGGCGTCCTCATCTGGATGTTCGAAC
>NZ_RZRP01000299.1:0-6788 GCF_003997795.1 Mesorhizobium sp. M7A.F.Ca.US.005.03.2.1
GACGCCAGCAGATCCATCGCGGCATCGAGGCGGGACTGGCCGCCGGTCAAGACGATGATCGCGTCTGCCCTGGCCGGATTGGCGGGCGTCGTCAGGTGACTGACCTTGTTGGCGACCCAACCGAAACCGCCGGCAAACAAAGTTGCAAGGATGAGGACGGAGAGGGCGGACAGGCGCAGCGTGGCTCTTAGACGGCTCACAGCGCGGCGGTCATGCGAACGTGCAACCACCACTGGCATCTGCCCAGCCGTACCGGTCGAATCCCGCGCGTCCATCGCCATATGGTTAATCCTGAAATGCGGCCTTGGGTAGGTAAAAGACGCACTTTGCGTTACGCGAATTCTCTATTCGTGATCACCGTGTTTTATCCATGTCGTTATCCCAAAACCCGTTCCCACTTTTGGGGGACATGAATTAGCCTGCATCCGGTTGGCGGACATCGATGTCGCTGAGATAGGCAACGACGGTGGCGTGCGAGGTTGCCGCCGTCAGTCCGCCGATCACCAGCACCATCAAGACGACACCGAGATAGCCTGCCGAACCGATGGCGAAATTGCCGAACAGGGCGGTCGCCTGGTCGGCCTGCGGCGTCGCCATATTGCGCGACGACCACCAGGAAAAGACGATGAACACGAGCACTGCCGCAGCACCGCCGGCCGCCGCTCCCTTCATGCCGGTGACCAGGAAATGCCGGCGGAATTCGCGCGCGATAAAGCGTGCCTCGGCGCCGACGAAATGCAGCACCTCGATGATGTGACCGTTGCCGGCCATGGCGCCGCGCGTCGCGAACACCACCGTCAGCACCGTCGCCGACAGCATCAGCGCCAGCACGGCGATGCCGATGGTCACCGTGGTGCGGGCCATCGCCACCAGCCGGTCGACCCAGGTGCGGTGATCGTCGAGCGATGCGCTCGGCAGTTTCGGGGTGATCGCGGCGCGTATGGCGGCGAAATCGGGCGGGCTGTTCTCGTCGATGGTGACGATGATCAGTCGCGGCACCGGCAATTCGTCGATGTTGAGGCCCGAGCCCAGCCAGGGCTCAAGGAGCCGCGCGGTCGCCTCGCGGTCGATGATCCGGGTCGCCTTGACGCCGGGGAATTCGCCGGCGATCTGCGAGGCCTGGGTAAGGGCTGCTTCCATGTCGAGGCCGTCGACCGGCTTGATCTGGATCGTTGCCTCACGTGAAATCTGGTTCTCCCAGACGGACGCTGTGTCGCGCACCAGCGTCACCGCGCCGAAAGTCAGGCAGGACAGGAAGGTCATGATGGCGATGACCAGCACCAGCGCCCGGCCGGCGATGTTCTGCGCCGGCACGATCGGCGCCATCCTGCGCTGGGCGCGCGGCTTTGCTTCGGTCGCCTCGGCGTCCTGCTCCCTTTCCACAAAATGTTCGGCGGACAGTTCAGTCATAGATGTCCAGCCTTCCCCCGGCCAGGATCATGCGGCGCGCGTCGACCTGCTCCATCAAGCCGAGGTCGTGGGTGGCGATCACCACGGCGGTGCCGAGACGGTTGAGTTCGATGAACAGCCGCAGCAGGCGTCGCGCCAGCGGCGGATCGACATTGCCGGTCGGTTCGTCGGCGAGCAGGATTTCCGGCTGCTCGATCAGCGCCCGCGCGATCGCGGCGCGCTGCTTCTCGCCACCGGACAGAACCGGCGGCAGCACATGCATGCGTTCGCCCAGCCCGACCCACTTCAACAGCTCGGTGACATCGGTGCGGTAGCTCGCCTCCTCGCGCCCGCGCACGCGCAGCGGCAGCGCGACGTTCTCATAGGTGGTCATGTGGTCGAGCAGCCGAAAATCCTGGAACACCACGCCGATCCGGCGTCTGAGATGCGGCAGCTCGGTGCGGGAAATGCGGGAGCGATCCTTGCCGAAGATGGTGATCAGCCCGCGCGTCGGCTTCAGCGACATGAACAGCAGGCGCAGCAAGGTCGTCTTGCCGGCGCCCGAAGGCCCGCTGAGGAACTGGAAGGAGCGCTCCGGAATGTGCAGGGAGATGTCGCGGAGGATTTCCGGACCCATGCCATAGCGGAGGCCGACATTTTCGAAGCGAATCAATTTCGACGACCTGAAATTCGGCACGGCAGTGAGCCGGCCTGTTCTGGGTAAAGACCATCGGCCGGCATGGTTAACCGGCGGTTAATTCCTAGGCTCTTTCGACTCGTCACGAGGGCTCCGGTGGGGAAGCGTTAACCATTTGTGTTTACGCAAAAGAAACGAAAAGCGAACACGTGCTGCAATGCTGGGGCCATGATGGCTGACGATCGAACCGCGCGCCCGGTTTCCGGCGAAATCATGACCGATCCGGCGGCAATTGCCGCGACGGACCGGTTCATGCGCGGTTCGGCCGCCGACATCGTCGATGCCGATTACGTGGTGATGCCGCGCCTTGCACCTGCCGTGGAAAGCGTTTCGCCGCTGCCGCGTGCGATCGTCATGCCACCCATCGAAGGCATGGACATGCTGCGCAAGCCCGAAGCCCCGCCGGAGCGGCTACCAGCCTCGCGCGGCGGGCCGATCTTCTGGATCGCCGGCATCGGCGCTGCCTTGGCCGCCTTCTGGGTTTCCGGCGGGCACGCGCTGGTGCGCCAGGTGCCGTTCCTGTCCAGCGCGCAAGCGTCGGCGCTCAGCATTTCGGGCGTCACGTCACGCGTCGATGCTTCCGGACCGAACCCTGCGCTGTTCGTCGATGGCGAGGCCGCCAATGACGGCGCCAAACCGGCGCAGCTGCCGCCGCTTGAAATCCGGGTGACCGGCAATGACGGGCACATCACCCGCTATACGTTGGGGACATCCGGCCGTTCGCTGGCCTCTGGCGAAAGATTCGGCTTTGCCAGCCGGCTCGACGTGCCTAGAAACGGTGTAAGAACTGTATCGGTCACCTTCGCCGAATAGCGTGTGCTGATATTCAGGTGAGACTGGCCGCAAACGGCGGTTTCGTGCGCTTCCGGTGCTCACGTACTTCAGTACGCTCCGCTCCGGTTCTCGGAAACCACCGTTTTCGACTCAGCCTGACCTGAATCTCAACACATGCTGGGCGTGAACGCGTTTAGGCAAGAAAATCAGCGGGGCGAAAAATGCCAATTGTACGCGGCAAGAACATCGAAGTCCTGTTTTCTGCATCGGCGATCGCGCGGCGCAATCTCGAACTCGCCAAGGAGATTGCCGGACACGACTACCATGACCTCCTGGTGATCTCGGTGCTGAAGGGGTCGTTCATCTTCGCCGCAGATCTCATCCGCGCCATGCACGATGTCGGCCTGTCGCCGGAGGTCGAATTCATCTTCATCTCCAGCTATGGCGCCGGCACCAGCAGCGGCGAGGTGAGGGTGCTGCGCGACATCGACAATGAGGTCGCTGGCCGCGACGTGCTGCTGATCGACGACATTCTCGAATCGGGCAAGACGCTGAGCTTCACCCGGGAGCTGATGCTGTCGCGGGGCGCCAAGAGCTGTTCGATCGCCGTGCTGCTCGACAAGCGCATGCGCCGCCAGACCGAACTCAATGCCGATTATGTCGGCTTCGACTGCCCCGACTATTTCGTCGTCGGCTACGGCATGGATGTAGCCCATGCCTTTCGCGAGTTGCCCTTTGTCGGTGTCGTCAAAGGGGATGCCTGAGCGGCAGCAAAAAGGTTTGCTGATCCTCAGCGCTTTCAGGAAAAGTCAACTTTTGGCGGCCAAATATGCCGGCCATGGCAAAGCTTCTGATCGTCGAGGACGATGAGTCCGTCCGCACCCTGGCCGCCCGCGCGCTTGAACGCGCCGGGCACACAATCGATATCGCTGCGGATGGCGCGCAGGGGCTTGCGCTGATCCAGGCCGCGCGTGGCGGCTATGATCTCGTCGTCTCCGATATCCGCATGCCGGAGATGGACGGCATCGAGATGGCGATAGCGGCGGCAGCATTGTTTCCCGCCATCAAGATCGTGCTGATGACCGGCTATGCCGACCAGCGCGAGCGCGCCGAGGAATTGAACGGCATCATCCTCGATGTCGTGCAGAAGCCCTTCACGCTGGCTGAAATCCGCTCGCGTGTCGAACGGGCGCTGATCTGCTTCGCCTGATCAGGCTGGGTCGGCGGCAGCGAGCACGGGTGGAACATTCTTGCGCCGTTCGGTGTTGAGCGCCAGCAGGCCGGCGCCGATGATCAAGGCGGCACCGATCACGGTCGTCGACCGCGGCACCTCGGCGAAGAACAGGAAACCCCACAGCGGCGACCACAGGATGCCGGTATATTCGAAAGTGGCAACGCGGTTGGCCGGCGCCATCCGGTAAGCCTGCGACAGCAGGATCATGCCGGCGGAGGCGACGAAGCCGCAGGCGGCCATCTTGAGAAAATCCGGCAGCGTCGGCCAAAGCCATGGCCTTACCAGGAATTCGAGGCTGGGGTGGACGGCGTGGGTTATGCCGGCAAGGTGAAACGCGCCGGCAACCACGGCGGCGCCAACCAGATAGGCGCCGTTCTGATAGAAGGCCATCACGGTGGACGATTCGGTGTCGCCGATCTTGCGGGCCATCAGCTGCGAAAAACCATAGAGCGCCGCCGAGCCCAGCGACAGCAGCGCTGCCCAGTCGAACAGCCCTGCGCCGGGGCGCAGCATCACGAGGACGCCGAACAAGCCGATCAGCACGGTTGCCAGTGTCTGCCAGGAGACGCGCTCGCCAAGGTAGGGCCCGGCCAGCACCATGATGAACAGCGGCGCCATGAAATAAAGCGCCACCGCATCGGCAAGCGGCAAGGCGGCGATGGCCAGGTAGTACATCGTATAGGAGGTGAACTGGATGAAGGCGCGCACCGTCAGCATGCCGAATCGCTTCGACAGGATCGCCCGCAAGCCGACGTCGGCATGCACCAGAACGATCAGGATTGGCAGAGCGACGATCGAGCGGATCGCCATCACCTCGGTCACTGGATAACCGCTCGACACGGCTTTGACGAGCGGATCCTGCAGCGAAAAGACCAGCACGCCGAGGCACAGGCTCAGGATGCCGCCCACCATCCGATTTTGCATCTGCATCCAGGCTCCTGCGCGTACGATCCGAAGCTGCCGCCTGCGGGGTAAAAAGAACCCGCCACCGTTTCGGGCAGCGGGCACGAGTGAGGACTCTTGATTGGTCCGCGGCTGATTTCGCAGCCGCATATCCAATGGGTGAGGCGACTATCATCCGCCGTTTGACATGTTGCAAACGAATTGGAATGATGCCAGCAATCAAATTCTCTTATGGCGGATTTCATGCGGCCGACCCTCGACAGCGACCTCCTGCGCACCTTCGTGGCGATTGCCGAGACCGGCAATTTCACCAAGGCGGCGGAGCAGGCCGGCCGCACCCAATCCGCGGTGTCGATGCAGATGAAGAAGCTCGAAGATCTGATCGGCGCCAGCCTGTTCGAGCGCGGTTCGCGCGGCGTCGCGTTGACGCGGCGCGGCGGCGAACTCATCGTCAACGCCCGCCGCATCGTCTCGCTGCTCGACGAGACGTCGGCATCGATGGCGGCAGCGCCGCTTGGCGGGCCGGTGCGCATCGGCATTCCGGAGGAATATGGCCACGCCATCCTGTCGCGCGCGCTCGGCGCTTTCTCGAAGCGTCATACGCAGGTCGAGGTCACCGTGCGCTATGCCCATTCCGGGGCACAGATGGCGGCGCTCGCTGCCGGCGAGCTCGATCTGTGCGTGGTGTTCGAATGGCAGGATCCCGCCGGCGGCGAAGTGCTGATGCACGACCCGACCGTGTGGGTGACATCGTCCCTGCATCACATGCATGAGGAACAGCCGGTGCCGATCGCGCTCTACAACCGGGCCGGCTGGTGCAAGGACTTCGCCATCAAATCGTTGGAGCAGCGCGATCTTGCCTATCGTGTCGCCTATACCAGCGACACCACCGGCGGCCTCAAGCTCGCCGTCACCTCCGGACTGGCGATCGCGCCGATCTCGCGCAGCAACATTCCGGACGGCTGTCGTGAACTGACCACGGCGGACGGATTCGGCGCCATCGATTCCTCGAACGTGGTGATGCACCGCAACCCGAACGCGTCAGGCGAGGCGATCGACGGCATGCAGGATGCGATCCGCGAAGCCTTCGTCAACAGGCTCAGTCAGCCGGCGGCATCCTCGTAGAAATGCAGCCTGTTGCCGAACGGATCGGCGACCGATACCTCGCGGGTCTTCCAAGGCGTCTCTTCCACGCCTGGCCTGGCGAAGCGGTAGTTTTTGCCGGTCAGCTCGCCATGAAGAGCCGTGATGTCCTCGACCTCGATGCGCAGGGCGATGCCGGGTGCACCGTCGCCATGATGTTCGCTGAGATGCAGGACGCAGCCGTCGCGGCCGATCGCCATGTAGAGCGGCGCGTCGTCGGCGAAGCGATGTTCCCACTGCACCTTGAAGTCGAGGAAGCCGACATAGAATTCACGCGCCTTGGCAATGTCGAAGATGCGCAGGATGGGTGTGACGGCGCCAAGTCTGGGCATGGTGGTGCAACCGTGCGAGAGGGTTTTCAGGTGGGATGGACGGGGGCGGCAATCCCCTTGTTTTTTCGCAATTCCGGACGGAAAACCGCTTCACACATTTCCTGGAATTGCTCTATTTCAGCTCGAGCAGCCGTTCCAGATAGCTGCGTTCGATGTCAGGGCTGAGCGCATTGCCGAGCCGCTTGCGGATCGCTTCCAGAATCTGGCGGGCGCGCTGGACGTCGATCTCGTCGGGCACCTTCACCGAATCGCCGAAATCGGGACCCTGGCTGGCGCGCGGCCGGCCGAGCGGATCGCGATCGGCGTTCTGCTGGCG
>NZ_RZRP01000029.1:0-17813 GCF_003997795.1 Mesorhizobium sp. M7A.F.Ca.US.005.03.2.1
GAAGCACCCTCGCCCGGATGCATCGCATCGAAAGCGGCAACCGAGCGCCCCTCGCGCGCCAGCGCAAGCCCGGCCGAAAGCCCGGCATAGCCGGCGCCGACAATCACCGCGTCGAGCTTCTTTGCCAGCGGCTGCCGCGGCAGCGGCATGACGGGCGCCGCTTCCCACCAGTAGGGCGTGTTCTTTTCGGCGATTTCGGGCTCTTGCACGTGACTGACTTCTCTTGGTGTTCCGGGGTTTAGGAATGTATCGCTCGCGGCACTTCAAATATGGTCATCTCGCACGTCCAGCGCGTCACGCAGTCCGTCGCCGATGAAATTGAAACTGGTCACCGCGATGGTGATGGCAGCTCCGGGAATGATTGCCAGCCATGGTGCGCTGCCCAGATATTGCTGGGCGCCATTGAGCATGTTGCCCCAGCTCGGTAGTGGCGGCTGGATCCCGTAGCCGAGGAAGCTGATATAGGCCTCCATGAGAATGGCGCGCGCAACCGTCAAGGTCGAAGCAACGATAATTGGACCGATGGCGTTGGGAAGGATCTCCCGAAACATGATATGTGTGCCGCTCAGCCCCAGCATTCGCCCGGCCTGGACGAATTCGCGCTCGCGAAGAGAGAGGACCTCGGCCTCCACAATTCGGGCTACTTCCATCCAGCTGGTCGCAGCGATGACGACGGTAATCATTATCGGGCTGGGTTTCAGGGCTGCGGCAAGGGCCAGCACAAGGAAGATAGACGGGAAGGCCAGAAAGCCATCTACCATGCGCATCAGCGAGGCACCTATCCAGCCGCCGCGGTATCCAGCAATTACCCCGACGAGCGTGCCCACTAGCGTCGACAACAGCATGGCGAAGAAGCCCACCAGCAACGAGATTCGTCCCGCCATCAAGAGCCTTGCCGCCAGGTCGCGGCCGAGCGGATCAGTGCCCAGAAAGTGGTGGCCCGTAAGCGGAGGAGCAAAGCGGGCCCGCAGATCGATATACAGTGAGTCATAAGGCAGGAGATGGGGGCCGACGACGCAAGCGAGACACAGAAAGACGATCATCGCCAAGCCGAGCAGCGCCAGGCGATGCCGCATGAAACGAAGCGCCGCGCGGTTGTTTGTCCAGCGGCTTGGAGCTGCATTTGTATTTGCCGTGAGGGCGGTCATATCGGCTGTCTCCTGTCGGGAAAGTTGCGCGCTCAAGCCAGACGAATGCGCGGGTCGACAATAGCGACGACAATGTCGGCGATCAGGTTTCCGAGCAGAACGAGGATAGCCGAGAACATCAGCAGCCCCATAACAACCGGATAGTCGCTGTAACCAAGGCTATCGAGGAACAAACGTCCCATTCCTGGCCAGGTAAATACAGTTTCGGTCACCAGCGCACCGGTCAGGACGCTGGGAAGCTGCATCCCCGCCAGGGTAATCATCGGCAAAAGGGCGTTGCCGACGACATGCTTCATCAAAATCCGGCGTTCACTCAACCCCTTGGCCCGAGCCGTCTTGACGAAGTCCTGGCTGATGGCGTCGAGAGTAGCCGTCCGCATGTAGCGGCTCCAGATAGCGACATGGACCAGCGACAGCACGATACTTGGCAAGATCAAATGATGGAGATAGCCCAGGATCGAACTATCGCCGATCTCGGACATATTGCCCGCGGGCAGCCAGCCTAACTTCAAGGTAAAAATGTAGATGCCGACGAGGCCGAACCAGAAGGTAGGTACCGACAATGCAACCATGGCACCGACAGTTGCGAGATAGTCGAATAACGAGTAGCGGCGCGTGGCGCCCCGAATTCCAATCCAGGCGCCAAGAGAGATCGCAATCGCGGTTGAGGATCCCATCAGCAGCAGCGTCGCCAAGAGATGGCTGCCAATGATCTGCAATACCGGCGCTCCGTCGCGGAAGGAGTGACCCCAGTCGCCCTGCACCAGCCGCCAAGCCCAGTCCAGATATTGGATCCATATGGGTCGATCGAGGCCCAGCAGCCCCTTGAGGCGCTCGATATCCTGCTGGGTCATTCCGGGATCGAGTCCGAATTGCGCCAGCGGGCCGCCGGGAAGGAGGTTCAGAATCCCGAAGCCGATGATCGAAACGATCACAAGCAGTATCAGGCTCTGCGAAAGGCGATTGAGCAGGAAGCCGCGCATTCGAGTCCTCCGTTGTGGGTTGGCGACTTAGTCTGTTGCCGCCGCCGCAGTGCAATCCGGCGGCGGCAATAGGATGGATCAGGCCTTCCAGCGCCAGTCTGCGGCATGCCACGACGCGGTGCGCGTGTTGGCATTGGGCTTGAAACCGTCCAACCCTGCCTTGCGTCCGAGCACGTTTGTGATCGCTAACAGCGGCAGGAAGGGCAGATCATGGCGCACCACTTCCTGTACGTGATTATAGATCCCGCGCCGCTCTTCCTGATCGAAGCTGCGAGCACCCTTTTCAAGCAAGGCATCGACTTCGGGGTTGGAATATTGTCCGGTGTTCGAACCGTGTCCGCCTTGAGCGGCGATTGCCTTCGTATGGAGGCGGTTTGTGGCGTCGGGGTCCGCGGCAATCAAATAGGTGACGCCCACCATGGCGGTATCGAACTGCGACTTCAGCCAGAATTCGCCCCACATGACTGCAGCCGGCAAGTTCGAGATCGTCATCTCGACGCCGATCTCGGCAAACGTCTGCTGCAAGAACTGCTGCGTCTGCTCGCGCAGGTTGTTGCCTGATGTTGTCGAATTCGCAAAGGACAGTCGCACTCCATCCTTGGCGCGGATTCCATCTGGGCCTGGCGCCCAGCCGGCCTCATCCAGAATCTGGCGCGCACGGTCCAGATTGAATTCCTGCGCGGGCAGGTTCGGATTGTAGTAATAGGACTCCTTCGGCATGAACGTCTCGGTGGGAGTGCCCACGCCGTAGTAAATCGTGTCGACGATCGCTTTCCTGTCCATGGCGGCGTAGAGCGCCTGGCGCACTGCCAGATCCTTGAACTGCGGGCGCCCCAGATTGAGGTATATCGACTCCACGGATGCGCCGGTCTCCAGTGTCACCACGCGGTCTGGCAATTCGCGGGCTTCAGCATAATGGTCGGCCGTAATGTACGATTGATCGACCAGGTCGACGTCACCGCTCTTGAACTGCGTATAGAGCACCGTCATATCGGGAATGTATTTGAAGATGAGCTGCTCGATATACGGACCCTCGCCGGTATACTCCGGGTTGGCGACGAGCTCGATATGGTCGCCCGCTACCCGCTGGCTCCACTTGAACGCGCCGGTGCCGATCGGCGCCTGGTTGAAAGCCGCTGTATTCGGATCGACATCTTTCCCCAGAATGTGCTTGGGCACCATGAAGGTTTCGGCCAGGAACGACAGATAGGGCGCAAAAGCCTCCTTCATCCGCCAAGTGATCTCGGTGGGCGAAACCACCGTGATGTCCTGTACGAGCGAATGGCCGCTTGTACGCCAGGCGCGAAACTTCGGGTTCGTGATGAGCTCCAGGGTGAATTTCACGTCCTCGGCCGTGAAGGGCTCACCGTCGTGCCAGCGGACATTGTCACGCAACCGGATGCGCCAGTTGAGGCCGTCCTCCGAAATGCCGCCGTTTTTCTGGCTTGGCACCTCGGCTGCGAGATTCGGCTGGAGGACGCCTTCAGCATCCATCCTGACCAACGCATCGAAAACCGAGAAATGGACCGCGTCATCGACTTCGATATGCGCCATCAACGGATTGAAGACCGTTGGCTCTTGTGAAAGACCGACGACGACGCGACCGGCCGGACCCGCGGCAGGGGTCTTGGCGAAAGCCGACTTGCCCAGCAGATTGGGCGCGATCAAGCCTGCAGCTCCACCTAGCGCCATCAGTCGCAGCGCCTGGCGCCTCGAATAGTTGGATGTAGTCGTTGAATTTTTGGTCATCGTAGTTCCTCTCTTGTTATTTTTCATGCGTTTGCTGCAATTGGACGGGCATTGCCCGGCCTCTCTCCTGGAATTGCCGCCACGAGTTGGCGCGTGTAGGCCGCTTGCGGGTTCAGGAATATCTGCGAGGGCGGTCCGCGCTCGACGATCCGGCCTTTCTGCATCACAGCGATTTCGTCGCAGATCTGGCTGGCGACACGCAAATCGTGCGTGATGAAGACCATCGACACGCCGGTCTCTCGCTGGATCTGGTCCAGAAGCTGCAGGATCTGCGCCTGGATCGACACGTCGAGCGCGGAGACCGCCTCGTCAGCAATCAACAGCTTCGGCTTGAACATCAAAGCCCGAGCGATCCCGATTCGCTGGCGTTGCCCACCAGAAAACTCGTGCGGATAGCGGTCGAAGGCGCCGGCATCGAGACCGACATGGGCCAGAAGCGTACGCGCTTCTTCGCGCGCCTGGGCAAAAGGCGTCCCGTGTGCCACCGGGCCTACCGTGATGATGTGGCCGACCGTTGAGCGTGGGTTCAGGGACGCAAAGGGATCCTGAAAGATCATCTGGATCCGTGGTCTGAGCGGGCGGAACTTCGCTTCGGAAAGCTTGGCTATATCGGACCCCTCGAACAAAATCTCGCCGCCGTCGCTGTCCAGCAATTTGATGAGAAGCCGGCCCAGCGAGGATTTTCCTGAACCGCTCTCGCCTACGACCCCAAGCGTTCGGCCTGGCGCCAGTTCGAACGAAACCTCGTTCACCGCTTTCACTATCCGCTGGGCGCCAAACAGCGCGCCGCCGCCACGATAGGTTTTAACCAGACCCTCGACCTTCAGGATCGGCTGCTTGCTGTCGGACTCCGCACGAGAGCGATCTTCACCGGTCAGATGCGGTACGGCCGCGATCAGGCGTTGGGTATAAGCATGCTTGGGCGACTTCAGCACCTGCTCGGCGCTGCCCTGTTCGACGATGTGCCCCTTTTCCATCACCACGACGCTGTCGGCGATCTCCGCCACCACGCCGAAATCGTGGGTGATAAACATTACGCTCATCCCCTTGCGGCGCTGAATGTCGCGGATCAGCTCCAGGATCTGTGCCTGGGTGGTCACGTCGAGCGCAGTGGTTGGCTCATCGGCGATCAGCACCGTCGGCTCGAGCGCCAGGGCCATGGCAATCATGACGCGCTGCCGCTGCCCGCCCGAAAGCCGGAAAGGGTACTGGTGATACATGAGTTCGGGATCTGGGAGGCCCACTTCGGTGAGCAACTCGATGGCGCGGTCGCGGCAGGTTTTTGGCGTACCGTATCCATGCGCGGCCATGACCTCGTCAATCTGTGCGCCCACGGTCATCAAGGGATTGAGCGCCGAGAGCGGATCCTGGAAGATCATCGACACGACCCGCCCACGCAGGTTGCGCAGCTTGTCGGGCGACATGCCGATGATGTTCATCCCCTCCAACTGTATTGAACCCGATGAGACGCGGATCACCTTGGGCAGGAGCCCCATGATCGCGTTCGCCGTGACCGACTTGCCTGATCCGGACTCGCCTATGATGCAGAGGATCTGGCCGCGTTTCAGATCGAAGGAAATGTTCTCGACCGCATAGGTTCGTTCCATGCCTTTCGGCAAATTCACCGTGAGGTCGCGCACCGAAAGCGCCACATCGTGAGCGGCTACAGCCTGGATGCTTGCGACCATCTGGATCACCTCCCATTCCATCGAAGCGGATCCACCCTGTTGCCGACCGCAACATCGCCCCTTGAGCAGCAACGCGTCACCGTAGCAGCCGTAGCCTTGCCATTTAGGCGCTTCGCGCTCTGAGGCTGCGAGAGACGGATTCTACTCATCCTGGCGGCTCCCTTATGTAGTCCGATCCCCGTACCGGACATTGTTCCCTTTTCCTGGAGAACGCTCCAAACGGGCAACTCTGCCTGTCGGAGGTCCTCTGGAGCTTGCCTGCCGTAAGGAAGGGTGCCCCGTTCTTGCAGCCAGTTTGACTGTTCTTTTTCCGCAGAGTCTTCGAAATTTGGCCCTCCGGCGGCAGGAACTTCTGAAAAGAACGCCCCAGTTGGCATTTCACTCTGTTTGGCCTGATGATGATAGCGCAAGCCCCTCAATCTGCGCGGCATGGCCGAGAGTCTAATGTCCAAGGCGAGCACGGCATTTTGGGCGGCCTATCAAAGACTCGACTGAGAAGAGCTTCCGCGAGGCATTGCCCCAGGAAATTTGAAGGATCCGCCGCGGCGGAAGTTTCCTCATTTGAAGTAGACTGGCGCCCGCCCAGGCATTGACAGTGCGTAGGTAATAACCGGCGTCCGGTGCACGAAGCTCATAGGATGCATACAAAAGCAGTGTGGAACCAAGCACGGCAAAGAGGGCCGCTTATCGAGGTCTCTACCCTGCCCATCAGTGCTGCTTTTTCGAGGCCGGGGTCGGGCCCGCTCAACTGGGCGAAGCTCCCAGAGCGCTCCTTTCAAAGGCGATTTGGTCCCAGGCGGCTGAACTGCGCATGAAGCCACTCTGCGAGTTCAAACTCCATACCTTCCAGTTCACTCGAGCCCAACCATATCAACCCATATTGACTGCCGTCAGGGTCAGCCAGCAGGGGCCGCCAGGCTTCCTCGTTCCACGTCGTCAATCGCAAGTACGAGCGGACTGAGGGCTACGCCAAGGCCTGCAGACGCAGCCTCGACGATCAGCGCGTGATTGTCGAAGTACCGGATTTCTGTGGGTCGACGCGCCGACGGATGGGTCTTCAGCCATTGCGCCCACGCGTCAGGTCGGGTCTTCGACCCGAGAGCGAGATAGTCGCCATGCTCGAACTCTGCCACAAGTTCCGGCCTCATGACAGGCCCAACCTTTTCGGAAAAAAGGGGCCGGACGTTCCACGTCTCAGGCACAGCGAAGTCCAGCCGTCGAATAGCGAGATCGACCTGTTTCTTACGAAAGTCCACCAGCCCTCCACCTACCGAGAGGTGGAGGGCCATGTTCGGATGCGCCACTTGAAGCGCCCCCAGCCGCGGAATGAGCCAACGCATGGCAACTGAAGGCTCGCAGGAGAGCACCAGGGCACTCTTCCCGGCATTGGCAGCACGCAGGCTTTGAACTGTGGCGGCCAACTCACCGAAGAACCTGCCGAGGGTGAGGTTGAGTGTCTCGCCGGCAGGGGTGAGCCGCAGCCCTCGCCCATTCTTCTCAAACAACCTGACCCTGATGTCATCGGCGAGTTTGGTGATACGGCGACTGACGGCGCCGTGCGTGAGCGCAAGCGAGTCTGCTGCAAGCCGGACCGAGCCCAGCCGCGCTGTTGCTTCGAACGCTCTCAGGTCGTCGAGCGAGGGTATGTCTGAGCGATCCATCAGTGATAATCTATCACCGATTTCGTCAGAAACTATCGCTATTCATCCTTAGTGAGGTTTTGTTAGTTGATGCATGCGCACCAATCATCAACCCAGTATAGCGGTCCTCGCCGATGACCTCACCAGCGCGGCAGATGGTGCAGCACCTTTCGTCGCCCGTGGCTTGACTGAATCAATCGGCAGAGGCCAGCTTCCGCACCAAGCGGAAGCGGCAGCGATAATTGCAGTCGATAGCGGTTCGCGGTCTGCTACTGCGTCGCAAGCGTTCGAGGCGGTCGCTCGATTGACCGCCCGACTTGCCAGCCGTACCGTGCTCTATAAAACGGTGGACTCCACACTTCGCGGTCACATAACGGCGGAGCTTGAAGCATGCTTTGCGGCGAGCGGCCGCAAAGCACTGGTGTTTGCGCCGGCATTCCCCCAGGCCGGACGTACGACAGTGAGGGGCATTCAGTTCGTTGACGGCATCCCGGTCTCGGAAGGTGCTTATGGCCATAACCCAATGCATCCCGCGCGGCATTCCGCGCTAGTCGACCTGGTGCCGAACTGCATCAAGAATGTCACGCTGCTTGATGCGGTAACCCAAGAACAACTCGATTCGCAGATTGCTTCCATCGAGGATCCAGCGTCGATCCTTTGGGTTGGTTCTCCTGGAATGGCTGCAGCGCTATCGCGGCGTTTTGTGCCGGCGAAGACTCTACCGCCATTGCTCGATGGCATCAGTAGCGATGTTTTGGTCGTCATTGGGAGCGCAAATCTGCGCAGTCAGCGGCAGGCAGGTCAACTCCAGAAGGTCCGCGGCGTCATGCTGCTGCGCGGACCAAGGACGCGCGAGTGGGACTCGGCAGCAGTGCTGCGCCGTATCGCACAAGACGCAGCGCGAGAGCTTCAAAGCCCACGCTTCGGCGCTTTGATCGCCACCGGCGGCGACACGATGGAAGCGATCCTGGACCTTCTCAAGGTCCGTGAGTTTGATATCCTGCAAGAACTCGATCCCGGATTCCCGCTTGGTCTCGCCAGGCTTGGCGATGGGCGCTCGCTCTTGCTCGCTATGAAGGCCGGTGGCTTTGGCAGTGACGATGCGGTGACGCGCGCCGTCGCGCGGATACGTGGAGCCACCCAATGAAGAACATTCTCCCACTTGCTCTCACGATGGGCGACGCCTCCGGCATTGGGCCGGAGATCGTGGCGAAGGTGCTTGCGAAAGGCGGCGAACGCGTCGTCGTGTTCGGTAGCTATGTTGTCATGCAAGACACCGTGCGGCGGCTCGGGCTGAACGTCGAGGTGCGACGCATCAACGCTGCCAATGCGGCCCAATTCGAGCCACGCCGAATTGAAGTCATCGAAACCTCGCGGATTACCGAGCCTCCTCCAATCGGCCGTATCAGCACGATCTCCGGGCAGGCGGCCTTCGACGCCATCGTTGCGGCGATAGCCGCAGCGAAGTCCGGAGATGTGAGCGGCATCGTTACGGCGCCGATCAATAAAGAGGCGATGGCCAGCGCGGGAATCCGCTACCCCGGCCATACCGAAATTCTGGCCGACTACGCCGGCGCCAAGCGCGTGGCGATGATGCTTGCCAACGATGACATCTGCACGGTGCTCGTCACCATCCACACGTCGCTGAGCAAGGCGATCGAACAGGGCGATTTCGACGCTCAGCTATCCGCCATCCGGCTTGCCCATGAGGGTGGAAAAGCTCTCGGCTTCGCGACCCCGCGTGTCGCCGTAGCGGGTCTCAATCCGCACGCAGGTGAAGGTGGCCTCTTCGGGGACGAGGAAATCCGGATCATACGACCGGCAATCGACGCGGCCCGAGCCGAGGGCATCGATGCCACTGGCCCTTATCCTGGCGACACTGTCTTCATGCAAGCTCGTCAAGGTCGATTCGATGTTGTGGTGGCACAATACCACGATCAGGGTCTGATCCCTGTGAAGTATCTCGGGTTGGAAAAAGGCGTGAACATCACGCTTGGCCTGCCGTTCGTCCGCACCAGCCCAGATCACGGCACGGCGTTCGACATCGCGGGCCGTGGAATTGCAGACCACGCCAGCTTGGAAACAGCACTTGCCTACGCCAAGCGCCTCGTGGCGGCACAAACCAAGACGAACTAGAGAAAGGAACCACACCAATGGGGTTACGCTTCATCTTCATGCTCACGCGCAACGACCGAACGGTTTCGGACGCGGCCCAGCAACTTCAAACCGCGCTCAGTCTCGGCGTGCGGCACATCGGGTTCAAGGATATCGGCTTGCCGATCGAGCAGCTGAAAGACCTCAATGCGGCCATCAGGACGGGCGGTGCAACCTCCTACCTGGAAGTCGTGTCACTGGACCGCGAAAGCGAAATTGCTTCGGCAAAGGCAGCTGCCGAAATCGGCGTCGATGTTCTTCTTGGTGGCACGCGGGTAGACGACGTGCTGCCGATCATCAAGGACACCGGCATCCAGTACTTCCCGTTTCCGGGTCGGATCGCCGGTCATCCGAGCGTGCTTGAAGGCGCCATCGACGAAATTGTCGAAAGTGCCAAAGCGATTGCAGGGCACGATGGAGTGCATGGCCTGGACCTGCTGGCATACCGATCGGCGGAGAACGTCCCCGAGTTGATGAAGGCCGTCTGCGCTGCAGTCGCCAAGCCTGTCTATGTTGCGGGTTCGATCGACACCCCAGAACGAATTGCAGTCGTCCAAGGCGCCGGCGCAGCTGGGTTTACGATTGGGACCGCAGCTTTGGATGGCAGATACCCGGCCAATGGGAATGACCTACCAAGCCAACTCACCGCAATCATTCGCGATGTGGCTGCCCTGAACAAGCACCTTTCGCCAATTCACAAGAAGAATTTGTCAATTGAGTTTGCCGGGCTGCGCGCGCCTTGGAAGCCTAAAGTCGAGGGGCGTGTCAACGCCATGCAATTCAAGGTCGCCATGTTCAATGGCGCCTCCAATTGGTCATTTCGACAGCACGACGATCAGCTGTTCTTCGTTCACCGGGGACGCCTGCTCATGCAATTTCGTGACCGTGAAGAAATTATCGAACCCGGAGAGTTCATCGTCGTCCCATATGGCGTTGAGCACAGTGCGGTGGCCTTGGGCGAGGAAGGATGTGAAGTGTTGGTGGCAACGTCAACCGCCCTACCCTGCTACCCACCCCCGGTAACTGATCTCGCTCATTCTGATCGATCCCAGTTGACTGCTTAGCAGGACGGTACCGACTGCTAGGTTTTCAGACGCGCATGAGCAATCATGACCGTGGCTATTGTGCTGCATCGCGCCGACGGCGCACCCGTTGCAACCCCTTTCCGCAGGACAGCGTCCGGCTCGGATGATCCCTTTGTGGGCATCGCGAAATCGCCTGGGAAGGGCCGGACTCGATATCGTGGGCCGAACCAGCTTTGTTGGCGAGCTCGAAGTCGCAAGCTTCCCCCACATCGAAACCATCGTCGTGGTGGAAGGAGAGCTGATCCTGACGGTGGTCGGCGCGGCCCCGCTGGTGCTCGGTTCGCAAGCGGGTGCTGTCATCGGATGCGGCACCACGCTTCGCATCCAGACTGAATCAGGCGTGCGGTTTTCGTTCTGCGCGGCCGCTTGCGACAAACCGACGAAGCCCGGCCTTGTCCAGTTGCGCGCCGACGCCGACTTCAAGCCGTCTGCTTCGCTACCGGCCGAGGCTTTGCTTGGCCCGGCCCCGCAATGCCGCAGCGACAACGTCTTCTCCAGCGACGGCGCGGATTACCGTGCGGGCACGTGGGATTCGACCCCATACCACCGGGTTGTTCGCCCGCATCGCCACAACGAGTTCATGCATCTGCTAGCCGCGAGTGTACGATTCGCCGCGCCCGATGGCAGCGTGCTGTCGGCGGGCACCGAGATGCGCTTTTCGTGCCCCAGGGCGCATCGATCGGATGGGAAAGTAAAAATCGCGTGGTGAAGTTTTTCGTCGTCCAAGCCGTCCAGGCCTGACGTAGAGCGAGATCCATCATGTCCCCTGGCAAGGTCGCTGAGTTTTAGGCCGCACCCGCAATCGACGCTCCTCCACACGAGATGGCTTTAGGCTTCAGCTACCTTCCCTCTGAGAGGTGGGCGCCAGCGAGCTTTTCACGCAACAATTGCATGTCCTAAGGGCCGCTAACGGCAGGATATTCCGTCCAGGCACACAACTCCGCAGCCTGTCTATTCTCGGCGCGGGCTAGAATGCTTCAAAGTTACCGGAGTTCCGCAGATGCCCGCGCCGCTCATGCACATCGAGTGCAGCCCTTCCCTCCCCCGCGAGGCAGACGTCGTCGTCATCGGCGGCGGCGTGGTGGGCGTGTTCACGGCGTATTATCTCGCGCGCCGCGGCGTCAGCGTCGCCCTGGTAGAGAAAGGACGCGTGGCCGCCGAGCAGTCAAGCCGAAACTGGGGCTGGTGCCGCCAGCAGAACCGCGATGCGCGCGAGTTGCCTATGGCAACCAAGAGCCTCGATCTCTGGGAGAAGGTGGCACAGGAGACTGGCGGGGATACTGGATTTCGCCGCTGCGGGCTTCTGTATCTCTCACAGGACGAAAATGAGCTGGCGGGCTGGGCAAGGTGGCGCGATTTTGCGAAAACGGTCGGAGTCACCACGCACGTGCTGAGCGCAGAGGAAGCCACCGAGAAGGGCAAGACGACCGGACGCAAATGGAAGGGCGGGGTTTTCTCACCGACTGACGGAACGGCGGATCCCTCCACGGCAGTGCCGGTTGCCGCGCGTGGCATCATGGCGGCGGGCGGTACCTTGCATCAGCATTGCGCAGCGCGTGGACTGGAGTTGAGCGCCGGCAAGGTCAGCGGGGTCGTGACGGAAGCGGGAACCATCCGTACGAAGATCGCGGTCATGGCCGGAGGCGCGTGGGCTTCTTCCTTCTGCAACCAGCTTGGCATGCGCTTCCCGCAAGCTGCCGTGCGTCAGTCCATTCTAGCCGTAGCGCCAGGCGCAATCGGCCTGCCCGATGCCCTGCATACCACGAGCGTCTCGCTGACGCGGCGCAGCAACGGTGGATACGCGCTGGCGATCAGCGGACGAGCTCGCGTCGACCCAACGCCGCAGCAGTTCAGGTTCAGCCGCGAGTTTCTACCGATGTTCGCCCGCCGCTGGCGCAATCTCGCCCCGGGGGCCTTCGAGGGCTGGCGTCAAGGACATGAAAGCCTGCGCAAATGGGGCCTTGACGACATTACGCCGATGGAACGGAACCGGATTCTCGACCCGAAGCCCGACATGGGACAAATTCAGCTGACATATCGAAGAGCCTGCGAATTGATCCCCGAACTCCAACGCGTGGCGATCTCCGATGTCTGGGCGGGTTATATCGACAGTACACCCGACGGCATTCCCGCGATCGGCGAAGTGGAGGGGATTCCGGGCTTTATCCTGGCGGCGGGATTCAGTGGTCACGGGTTCGGGATTGGCCCCGGCGCGGGGCATATGATCGCCGACATCATCACAGGCAGCGAGCCTGTTGTCGATCCGCGTCCGTATAGGCCCGAACGCCTGAAGACCGCTGCATGGGGCAAGGTCGCTGAATTCTGAGAAGATGGCTTGCCAACGTACTATCGATCGCACACGAGATTGATGCCGCGACTGCTCAAACAGGGAAGTGACGATGCGCGAATACGAGATTGCCGCCATTCCTGCCGACGGGATCGGCCCAGAGGTGATCGCCGCCGGTCTACAGGCGCTTGAGGCGCTGCAGCAGCGCTGCGGCGACTTCAAGCTACGCGTCCAGCACTTCGACTGGGGATCGGACTACTACAGGGCCAATGGCCGGATGATGCCTGAAGATGGAGTGGCGCAACTGAAGCGCTTCGATGCCATCTTCTTCGGTGCTGTCGGCGCTCCCGATGTGCCCGACGACATCTCGCTCTGGGGTCTCCGGCTGCCGATCTGCCAAGGCTTTGATCAATATGCGAACGTGCGGCCGACCAGGATTTTGCCCGGCATCGTTTCGCCGCTGGCGGGCGTTGGGCCCGGCGATCTGGATTGGGTGATCGTGAGGGAGAATTCGGAGGGCGAGTATTCCGGCCACGGCGGCCGCGCCCACCGCGGTCTCCCCGAGGAGGTCGGAACCGAAGTCGCGATCTTCACGCGCGTCGGCGTCGCCCGCATCATGCGCTATGCATTCCGGCTGGCGCGGTCACGGCCGCGAAAGCTCCTGACTGTTGTCACGAAATCCAACGCGCAGCGTCACGGCATGGTAATGTGGGATGAAATCGCAGCCGAGGTGGCGCAAGAGTTCCCTGACGTCGCGTGGGACAAGATGCTGGTTGATGCTATGACGGTGCGCATGACACTCAAACCTCGCAGCCTCGACACGATCGTCGCCACCAATCTTCACGCCGACATTTTGTCGGACCTTGCAGGCGCGCTGGCGGGCAGTCTCGGCGTTGCACCAACCGCCAACATTGATCCCGAGCGGCGCTATCCCTCGATGTTCGAGCCAATTCACGGCTCCGCCTTCGACATCGCCGGCAAGGGTATCGCCAACCCCGTCGCCACCTTCTGGACCGCTGCCCAGATGCTCGAACATCTGGGCGAAAGCGCAGCCTCCGTCCGGTTGATGAGCGCTGTGGAAACAGTGACGAGTGAAGGCGTGCTGACGCCGGACGTTGGTGGGACAGCGACCACGCAGGACGTGACGGACGCCGTCTGCCGGACGATCCGCGGTTCGAACGTGTGACAGGTTTGCGATGAAACTCGACAAGATCGACATCAAGATCTTATCCCAACTGCAAAAGAACGGGCGGGTCACCAACGTCGAGCTTGCCGACCTGGTCAACCTTTCGCCGAGCCCTTGCCTGATGCGGGTGAAGAAGCTTCAGGCGGAAGGCTTCATTACCGGCTATTCCGCCCAGATCGACGTGTCCAAGCTCGGACAGACTCTAACGATCTTCACCGAGGTTACGCTCAAGCACCATCAACAAAACGACTTCGCGAGATTTCTCACCGCCATTCAGAAAGTCGATTCCGTTATCGAATGCCATCTGATTTCGGGCGGATACGATTACCTTGTGAAGTTCGTGACGGCGGGCATCAGCGAGTATCAGACTATCATGGAGCGCATGCTCGAATTGGATATCGGGATCGACAAATATTTCAGCTTCGTCGTGTTGAAGTCACCGATCGTGAAATCCCACTTGCCTCTCGACGTCATTTTCGACAGATGAAAAGGCCACCCCTGCAGTCTGGGACTGGAAAGCGGGCGCCATCGTTCGCTTCCGCTGCCCGTGTGCTACGGCGGAAGTCCGCCTAACTGCAACTTTCTTGGCACTTGACGGAATGCGGCAAGACCTGAGGATTTCCTTCAGGCCCCGCTCGCATGGATCGGGTGGCTTCACCCATGACGACGATCATCCCTTCATCGCTTCCCGCACATCCTTGTCTTCGAGGGTTTGATCCAGCGTCATCCTGGTGCGTTCGAGGATTCCATCGATGTCGTCGTCCGTGCAGCAGAGCGGTGGCGCGAAACCGAGTATGCCGCTGTTGAAGGCGCGAATGACAAGGCCGTTCCCCCACGCCCGGTCGAAGATGCGGCGCCCCGGATCGGCCGCCGCCGGCAGCGGTGTTTTGCGCTCCTTGTCCGTGACCAGCTCGATCGCAGCCAGCATGCCGCGACCGCGAATATCGCCAACCAGCGGGTGGTCTGCGAGCGAGCGGAGGCCCCTCATCAGTCGCTTCCCGGCCTTCCGACCGTTCTCGAGCAAGCCCTCTTCATAGAGACGCAGGCATTCCAGCCCGACCGCTGCGCTCACCGGATGGGCTGAGTAGGTATAGCCGTGGCCGACAGCCGCTTTGCCGGCTCCGTCCGCGATCGTATTGTAGACATGGTCGGTCATGAAGACGGCGCCCATCGGCACGTAGCCCGACGTCAGTCCTTTCGCTGTGGTCATCAGATCCGGCACGACCTCGTCCTCCTCACAGGCGAAAAGGGGACCGGTGCGGCCAAAAGCGGTGATGACCTCGTCGGCAACGAACAAGATGTCGTGTTCCTTGCATACGGCATGCAGGGCCTTTAGCCAGCCTGCCGGCGGAACCAGGACACCGCCCGAACCCTGGATAGGTTCAGCGTAGAAGGCCGCGATGCGATCGGCGCCGAGCTCAGCGATTTTGGCCCGCAGCGCCGCGACCGATGCATCGATAATCGCCTGCGGGTTGGAACCGACCGGATTGCGATAGGCGTAGTGCGAGGGAATCTTGTGCTGCCAGTCATAAGGAACGCCGAAGCCCGCATGGAAAGCCGGCAGCGCGGTCAGACCTGCGCCAACCGTAGAGGATCCATGGTAGCCATGCCCGACCGAGATAAATTGGTCTTTTCGCGGCGTCCCCCTGGCGTGATAAAAATAGCGAATGAAACGGATGGTGCTGTCTATCGCGTCGGACCCGCCCAGCGTGAAATAGACATGGTTCAGATCGCCAGGCGCCAATTCGGCAAGCCGGGCGGCGAGACGAATGGCCGGCTCAGACCCCAGCCCGAAATATCCCGTCGCATAAGGAAGCTCTCTTAGCTGCTTGGCCGCTGCCTCGACGACGCTTTCCTGCCCGTATCCGATGTTTACACACCAGAGACCCGCGAACCCGTCCAGCAAGGTTTTCCCGCTTGCCTCGGTCACTGTAGCGCCCTTGGCGGATTTGAGCACGCGCACACCCGTCTCTTCGTGGCTCCGATAGCATGAAAACGGGTGAACCAGGTGCGCACGGTCGAGTTCGATCAGGGAGTTTGCAAGCATTTCTTCCTCCGGTTCAGCCTAGCGCCTGACTAACGAGCGCATAAGTTTGGTGTGACCTGATTTCGACTTTCGGCTCGTCTGCGATTCGTCGCATCGTTACGCCACCGCCGACGTGGGCCAGGCCGCGACGGATGAGCCACTCGCCGAGAGCCGTGGATTCGTTGGTGTCGATGCGGACAAACTCGCCCGCACTGTCGGCCAGCAGGAAGTCGATCAGGCATCTCGCTTCGTGCAGCGTCCTCGCCACCACCGGCCCAATGACCAGCCCTCGACCAAAACGACGAATTGCGGCAAACGCCTGGACATCGCCTGCATCGCGAATGACGGCGAACTTCGCCCGCTCGCACAACGAGTTCATGAGTGCCGACCGGTCGTGACCAAACGCGGCGCAATCCAGAGCGACAAGGCGCGCCTGGTCGCCGTCCTCGCCCCATGACACATGTGCCGGTGCATCTGCAGACGGCGCCAGGCCCTGGTGCTGCACGATCTTGCCGGTCGCGACAAATCCCAGCTTCTCGTAGAGTGGGAGCCCTTCCTGCGTAGCCACCAAATAGCAAGTGCGCTCGCCTGCCTTGGTAAGCGCCTCCTCCATCAGCTTGCGCCCGAGCCCGCGACCGCGCATTGCGGCATCGACGATGACCATGTTGACGCTGGCGGCATCGTCGCCATAGGGCGTCATCAGAATCGTCCCCACCACGCGTCCTTCCTCCTGGACAACGAGACCTTGGCTGAGCGACTGCATCAGCTCCCAGTCTTCACGACGGTGCGGCCATCCAACATGACGTGACAATTCGACAGCATCGTTCAAATGCTCGGTTGTCATCGTTTTGAACGTGACTCGCCCTGGGGTCATGGGTCGTTTCCCGGCCTGAATTCTTCAATGCAAAGTTAGGCTGCGGCCGACAGCAGTTCCTCCCGACGCGTACCGGTGAGCTAGGTGTTTTGACTTTCCTTTGCCGCCGGCGCCGCATCTTATGCCGACGAGCCGGCGGGCGAGGGAAGCGCCTGGCAAGCTCGGAACCACGTCGTGCGCAACTCTCTGCCAAAGCCCTGCCACGATACAAAACAATCTGCTTCAAGCGGCAGAGAATGCGGCGACTAGTCCTTTTCGCTGCTCGTTATGATCCTTGTCGTTAAAGGCACGCGGTGCCGCCAGGATTGGAAGGATAGACGCCAATGACCCGTTTCAGACCGAAATACATCACCTTCGATTGCTACGGTACGCTGACCAACTTCGACATGGCCGGCGCGGCAAGACGAGTTTACGGTGCGGAACTCTCCCCAGCCGTAATGACGCAGTTCATCAAGGATTTCTCGGCCTATCGCCTCGATGAGGTTCTTGGCGCTTGGAAGCCCTATAGCGAGGTCGTGCACAATTCCGTGGAGCGCGCCTGCAAGCGCAACAATGTGACGTTCCGGCCTGAGGATGCCCAGCGCATTTATTCGGAAATACCGACATGGGGTCCGCACCCGGATGTCCCGGCGGGACTGGCCAAGGTCGCCAAGGAAATCCCACTGGTGATCCTGTCGAATTCCATGAAGAGCCTGATCATGTCGAACGTTGAGAAGCTCGGCGTACCCTTCCACATGGTCATCACGGCCGAGGAGACCGGCACCTACAAGCCGCATATGAAGGGCTTCGAGTACATGTTCGACAAGCTCGGCTGCGGCCCGGAAGACATTACGCATGTGTCGTCCTCATTCCGCTACGATCTCATGACCGCCTATGATCTTGGCATCAAGAGCAAGGTCTGGGTGAATCGCGGCCACGAACCCGCGAACCCATACTACGAGTACAGTGAAATCAAGGATATCGGCGGGCTGGCCGGCGCCGTCGGGCTGGAGC
>NZ_RZRP01000002.1:0-30270 GCF_003997795.1 Mesorhizobium sp. M7A.F.Ca.US.005.03.2.1
GCCGTAGACCGAGGACGCGATGGCAAGGGTGGCGAAGATCGGCGGAATTTCGGCCACCGCCACCATGACGCCGGTGAACAGGCCGATGGCCGCGACCAGGATGGCCCCGAAGACGACGGCCAGCGTGAAGTCGACGCCCCAGGTGGAGATCCAAATGCTGAACGCGACGCCGACGACCATCACCGCCACCATGGTCAGGTCGATGCCGCGCCCAACGACGATGAGCCCCATGCCGACGGCCAGCGTGCCGAGGATCGAGACATTCTTGAGAATGGCAAGGATGTTGCCCTGGCTCAGGAAATTGTTGAGCGTCGCCGAGAACACCAGGAAGAGGACGGCCGAGATCGCGCCGACGACGAGTTCCTGGGACATTTTGATGCCCAAGCGCGCGGTGTCGGATTTGCCCGACCCAGCCAAGTCAGTTCCTCCCTCGCTGCCGGTTTGAACCAGCGGCGTGCCAAAGCGGCCTTGCCCCAGGGGCTTTGCCGCGACGACGTTCCTCCACAGCCCTAAGCCGGCTGCTTGCGTGAAGACCATCGCGGCTCAGGGCGGCAGGGGCAATTTCGATTTTCTGATGCGCTGTGCAGTTCGTCAGTGTGGAAAAAGAGGATGAGGAATCGTCGGTTGTGTGCTCTGCCGGATTTCACCTGTCGCAAAGCTCAGCCCGATGCCGGCAGCGTGCCGCGATCCCCGTGACGGTACTTTCCTGAGTGACGGGAGCGTCAAGTAAGGCACAAGCGGGCCCTGCTCTCCCTGGGTTTCCGTCCTAGAGGCCGTTTCCATCGATCATCGCCATCAGGCAATCGCCAGCTTGCGTGCCGCTGATGCCCAGATCACGCACGCTGTTCATGTGGTTTCGGTCATTCAGGCGGAGATCGCTGACAGGGTGCCCCTGCGCGCGCAAGCGCTTTCCGAAGTCGGCGGCCTGCTGGTGAAAAGGTGACGTTTCCTGATCTCCGACGAGAATGGTCGCTGCCGTCTCCGGGTCATGCCACCGCGTCATTGGGGTGAAAGCAGCTGCCTCCTCATCGGTGATGCCGATTAACGGCTGGAGGAAGGAGGTCTGAAGGGGCTTGAGGTCGTAAAGGCCGCCTAGCAGCAGCGCCGCACGTATGCGCGACGGCATGGGCGCCTTTTCGAACAGGAATGTGGCCAGGTGCGCACCCGCCGAATGACCACTTACGCTTAGCCGGGCAGGGTCGCCGCCATGGGCGGCTATATTGTCCAGCACCCATTGTTTGGCACGCCGGATCTGGTCGACGATTGCCGCCATCCTGAATTCGGGCATCAGCGCATAGTCGACGATGACCGCGACCGCCCCAGCTTTGGTGACTGTGTTCGCTACATAAGAATAGTCGCTCCTGGAGAACATGCGCCAGTAGCCACCATGGATGAAGATGTGCACGGGAAGATCCCTGCGCACACCGGGCGGAAAGAACAGGTCCAGCCTTTCGGCCTCGCCCTCGCCATAGGCGATACCCGCCGACATCGGCAGGGTCGCCCGGGTTTCGGCGCTGCGAGTCACTATGTCGGTCACGATATCATCAAAATCGGCCACATGGTCGCGCGTGCGGAAAGGGTCCTTTGACATGACTGCCGGTTCAGAAGGTGACGGCAATATATTTAGCCTCCATGAACTCGGCGATGCCGTGGTGCTGGCCGCCTTCGCGGCCAAGGCCGCTCTGCTTGACGCCTCCGAATGGTGCGGCCGGATCCGACATCAGTCCCCGGTTGAGGCCGATCATGCCGGCCTCGATCCCCGACGCCACCCGCATGCCGCGCCCAACATCGCGTGTGTATATATAAGCGGCCAGGCCATATTCCGTGTTGTTAGCATGGGCGATGGCCTGGGCCTCGGTGTCGAAGCGTGTGATAGGTGCCACCGGGCCGAAAATCTCCTCGTGCGCCATCTCCGCATCCGGCGGCACCTCGGACAGCACTGTTGGCGGATAGAAGAATCCTTCTTCCTCCGAAATCGCCCCGCCGCAAAGCACCTTGGCTCCCCGGCCCACCGCGTCCTTGACCAGGCGATCGATCTTGTCGACAGCCTTTCTGGTGATCATCGGCCCGCACTCGGTGTCGGCATTCGGGCCCGCCCCCACCTTAAGTGCCGCCATGCGCTTGCGGAGCCCGTCGGCAAAAGCATCATAGATTCCCGATTGCACATAGAGGCGATTGGCGGCGGTGCAGGCTTCGCCGGCGTTGCGCATCTTGGCGATCATCGCGCCATCGAGGGCGGCGTCGAGATCGGCATCGTCGAAGACGACAAACGGGGCATTGCCGCCGAGTTCCATAGAACACGAAATGACATGCTTTGAAGCCTCGCCGAGCAAGGTTCGGCCGACACCCGTCGACCCCGTGAAGGACAGCTTCCTGACCCGCGGATCGGCAAGCATGGCCGAAGTCAGCGGCCCGGGACTGGTCGTGGTCAGCACGTTGACGACGCCGGCAGGCACGCCGGCTTCGCTGTAGAGTGCCGCCAGCGCATAGGCCGTCAGTGGTGTTTCGCTGGCCGGCTTTAGGACGACAGTGCAGCCTGCCGCCAGCGCCGGCGCGATCTTGCGGGTCGCCATCGCGGCCGGAAAATTCCACGGTGTGATCAGCACGCAAATTCCGATCGGCTCATAATCGACCACGATCCGGTTGGTGCCGGATGGCGCGGTGCCGAATTCACCGGTGATCCGGACCGCCTCTTCGGCATTCCAGCGGAAGAACTCGGCGGCATAAGCCACTTCGCCGCGCGCGTCGCGCAGCGCCTTGCCGTTCTCCAGCGAGATCAGCATGGCGAGCGTTTCGGAGCGTTCGACCATCAGTTCGAAACAGCGCCTGAGGATTTCCGAGCGTTTGCGCGGCGCAGTTTCCCGCCATCTCCTAGCTGCTTTGGCCGCCGCCTCGACGGCGGCGGTGGCGTCCTCGACCGTCGCATCGGGAACCGCCGCGATCACCGCCGCGGAGGAGGGATCGACGACATCGATGAGCCGACCGTCGGAGGACGACCGCCAAGTGCCGTCGATGTAGAGTCCGTGCGAAAAACCGCGCACGTCATAGCCATCCTGGTCGAGTTGCTGAGCGTTCAAATTCATCGCTTTGTTCCGTTTCTCACATAACGCAGGCGGCGAGGTCGCCGTCATGGGCGGCCTGGACGAGGCGTCGCATCGTGCCGAGATCGAACGCACGCGGATTGTTCTTGATCAGGCGGTCAATGCCGAGCGCTTGCTCTGCGGTCCACTCAAGCTTATCGGCAGGGAGGCCCAGATCCGCCAATGTTGGCGTAATACCGATCGCCGCGAACAATCGCCTGATCTCCTCGATCGTGGCGGCTGCCATCTCGTCGGCGGTTCGCGCCTTGGCCTCCAAGCCAAGTGCCGCGCCGATCTCTGCCATCTCGTGAGCGGCGACGCGGCTGTTATAGGTCATCACGTAAGGCATCATTGTGGCCACGCCCAAACCATGGGCGGTGTGGGTGAGGGCGCCTGCCGGGTATTGCACGGCATGCGCCGCCGCCGTGCCGGCGGTGCCGAACGCGCAGCCCGCCGCCAGAGCGCCCATCATGACATCGGCACGCGCGTCGGCATCCGTGCCGTCGCTGCAGGCTTTCTCCAGACTCCGGCCAAGCAGCTTTATCGCGAGCAACGCGAAATGGTCTGTCAGCGCCGTCTTGCCGATGAAGACATGCTGTTGCGGGAGATTGGGGTCTTCACCGCGCCGCATGGCGGTGAAGGCCTCAATCGCATGGGTCAAAGCGTCGGCGCCGGCGATCGCGGTCAGGCCAGGCGGACAGGTCATTGTCAGCTCGGGATCGCACAGAGCGACCGCGGCGATAAGGTGAGGGCTCGATATGCCGACCTTGAGCGTCCGGTCCGGGTCGGAAATCACCGCGACCGGCGTCACCTCGGAGCCGGTGCCGGCCGTGGTGGGTACGGCGATCAGCGGCAGTGTCTGACCCGGCACCTTGAACTCCCCGTAATAGTCCTGGAGCTTGCCGCCATGGCTGAGCAGCAGGGTGGCGCATTTGGCGAAATCGAGACAGCTGCCGCCGCCGATGCCGATCACCATATCCGGCCCGAACCCCTTCGCTTCCTCGACGCAGACGCCGACCGTATCGCGTGGCACGTCGGGCAGAACACGATCATGCACCAGGACCTCGATCGAGGCTGACTGAAGGGACTTGATGATGTCGGCGAATACCGTTGTGCCCGCGAAACGCTCGTCGGTGCAGACCAGCGCGCGTCGGCCGAACCGGGCGGCGACCGTCGGCAGCACATGGCGTTGCCCCTTCCCGAACAGGATTTCACGCGGCAACCGCAGGGCGGCGAAGAGGGTCATGATTGGTCCTTTGACGGCTGCTGACTGGAAACGGAGGCATTGAACTCGGTCTGGATCGGACGGTTTAAGAGTGTGTCTCTCGCACTTAAAAGATATCCGCTTTAAAATCGTATAGGATATAGGATTGCATCCGCGGAACCATCGTGTTAGCAGTCCTCACTGTCAAGAGGCAAAATATGCAGACCGCAAACTTACCCGACCCAAGCGACGCCAGCATTGGAGCTGGTCGCATCCAGCGCGCCAACAGTCTCGTCGAAGATGTCTATGAAGCCATCTTCGCGCAGTTGATGGCGCTGAAGATTCCCCCCGGCTCGCGCATCACAGTCGACAGCTTGGTCAAGGAATTCAACGTCTCGCACACGCCGATCCGGGAAGCCCTCGGACGGCTCGAAGGCGAAGGCCTGGTGCTCAAGACGCATCTGATCGGTTATCGTGCCGCGCCCCAGATCACCCGGCGCCGTTTCGACGAATTATACGAGATGCGTCTGCTGCTCGAGCCGCATGGCGCCGCAAAGGCCGCCGCAACGATGGACGACGCCAAGCTCGATCTGTTGCTCGAAGCTGCCGGCGTGATGTCACGCCGCGAAGGCAAGGATGATCGCGTGCGCTATTCGAATTTCGCCAGGCAGGATGCGATCTTCCACGACAAGATCATGGAGTTTTCTCAAAACGAACTCATCCGCGAGACGTTGAGCCACCAGCACACGCACTTCCACATCTTCCGCCTGATGTTCCATGCACGCGTGACCGAGGAGGCGCTTGACGAACACGAGGCGATCCTTGCCGCGTTCGGCTCGGCCGATCCCGATGCCGCCGAAAAGGCGATGCGCATCCATATAGAGCACTCGCGCGATCGCCTGCTCCCGGCATTCGATTGAGGTCGGAACGGATGTCCATTGCCGCGAATATCGCCGGGGAGGGCGGGAGCACGTTGTCCAGCGATGCGCCTGGTTCGCTTGAACCGGTGCTGCGCGCCCAGGAATTGTCCAAGCAATACGGCCCAGTGACGGTGTTGTCGGACGTCACCCTGGACGTCCTGCCGGGAGAGATCCACGCCATCATTGGCGAGAACGGTGCCGGCAAGTCGACGTTGATGCGGCTGCTGTCCGGCTATGTCGAGCCAAGCCACGGCACGTTGTCGATGAACGGACACGCGGTGAAATTTGCCAAGCCTGCCCAAGCACAGGATGCCGGTATCGCTTTGGTTCATCAGGAGATACTGCTCGCCGAGGGGCTCACGGTCACCGACAATCTGTTTCTCGGGCGAGAGCTTTCGCGTGGCCATGTCGTGGATGACCGCACCATGCGCCGGCTGGCAACCGAGAAACTGGCGCAGATCGGCTGCGCGGTCTCGCCAAGGGCACTGGTGCGCGACGTTTCGCTGGCAGACCGGCAGATGGTGCAGATCGCTCGCGCCCTGCTTGACGACCACAAGGTGGTTATCTTCGACGAGCCGACCGCCGTTCTGACCGGTGGCGAGGTCGAGCGCCTGCTGGAGATCGTCCTGCAACTGAAGGCTCACGGCACCGCCGTGCTCTATATCAGCCACCGGTTGGATGAGGTGCAGCGGGTCGCAGACAAAGTGACCGTTCTGCGCGACGGCAAGATGGTCGGCACCTATCCCGGCAAGACGCTGAGCCAGATGGACATGGCGCGGCTGATGGTCGGGCGCGAACTGGCAGCGCTCTATCCTGAGAGAACCGCAGCGCCTTCGGATGTACCGATGCTGAGCGTGAGGAACGCCTCCGTTCCCGGCTATGTGGAGGACGTGTCGTTCACGGTCCACAAGGGCGAGATCCTGGGGTTCGCCGGTATGGTCGGCGCAGGCCGAACCGAACTCTTCGAGGGCATTATCGGCTTGCGCCCGGCAGTTGCCAAGATCGAACTTGAGGGCAAGTCGGTCCATTTCCAATCGCCGCGCGCGGCGATCGACGCCGGCGTCGGTTACCTGACCGAGGATCGCAAGGGCAAGGGACTGCTGCTGCAAGAGCACCTGGCGCCTAACCTGACGCTGTCGGCGCTCGATGTGTTTCATCCCGGCCTCTCGATGGGTCGGCGCCGCGAAGCGCAAGCCCTGGAACAGGCCGTGGAGACATATGACATCAGGCTGAAGAGCCTCGGCGCCAAAGCGGCCCAGCTTTCCGGGGGCAATCAGCAGAAGCTGCTGCTGGCGAAGGTGCTGCTGACCGATCCTTCGGTGGTCATTATCGACGAGCCCACGCGTGGCATCGACATCGCCAACAAGGCGCAGATCTATGCCTTCATCCAGGAGCTTGTGGCCAAGGGCAAGGCCTGCATCGTCATCTCTTCGGAGATGCAGGAATTGATCGGCATCTGCGACCGCATCCTGGTGATGCGCGAAGGCCGCATCACCGGCGAGGTCAGTGGCGCCGAAATGACCGAAAGCAATGTGGCGGTACTGGCGACCAGTGGCCCCAAGCAAGGGCCAAAAGCCAAGGGAGGCACAAAATGGCTGTCATGAGCGAATCCGCACCCAGGCGTCGCCCCCTCGATCTCAACATCAGTTGGACCGATATCGGGCCTTTTCTTGCGCTGGCAGCTCTGCTGGTGGTCGGTTACCTCATCAACCCCGATTTCCTGTCCGCCACCAACCTCGCCAACGTCATCACCCGCAGCGCCTTCATTGCTATTATCGCGGTCGGCGCGACATTTGTGATCTCGTCGGGGGGGCTCGATCTTTCCGTCGGCTCGATGGCCGCCTTCATCACCGGCATCACCATCATGTTCATGAACGCGGTGGCGCCGCATGCCGGCATCTGGGCTATTCCCGCCGGTATGGCGGTTGCGATCCTGGTCGGCCTGGTGTGCGGGCTTGCCAACGGGCTCATCGTCACGGTCGGCAGGATCGAACCGTTTATCGCCACGCTGGGCACGATGGGGATTTTCCGGGCGCTGATAACCTATCTGACCGATGGCGGCACGATACCGATCGACAGGTCGTTGCGCGAGGCGTACCGGCCTGTCTATTTCGGCACGGTCGGCGGGATCCCGGTTCCAATCCTCATATCCATCGCAGTCGCCGCGGTCGCATCCTTCATCCTTTACAAGATGAAATATGGGCGCAAATGTGCGGCGGTCGGCGCCAATGAGGATGTCGCCCGTTATTCCGGCATCTCGGTGATCAGGACACGGACCGTGGCCTATATCGTCCAGGGTGTCTGTGTGGCGATTGCCGCGATCTGCTACGTGCCGCGCCTGGGCGCCGCAACGCCGACGACCGGACAGCTTTGGGAACTGCAGGTCATCACCGCCGTGGTGATTGGCGGCACCGCATTGCGCGGCGGCAAGGGCCATGTGTGGGGGACAGTCGCCGGCGCCGTCATCCTGGAACTCATCGCCAACCTCATGGTGCTGTCAGACTTCGTCTCCGAATACCTCGTTGCCGCTGTTCAGGGCGTCATCATCATCATCGCCATGCTCATCCAGCGGTTTTCGAATTCGAAATAGCGCCGCGTCCGGACCACGCGGATTAACGTTCTTGTAGGTCCAAGGGAGAAGACAATGTTCAGTAGAAAATGGATTGCGGCAGCGACACTTGGCGCGCTGCTGCTGGCCGGCCAGGCCATGGCGCAAGACAAGAAGGTCATCGCGGTGTCGATACCGGCCGCTGACCACGGTTGGACAGCGGGCATCGTCTACCACGCACAAGCGGCGGCCAAGGAAATCAACGCCGCGTTCCCGAACGTCGAAGTGGTCGTGAAGACGTCGCCGTCCGCGGCGGAGCAGGTCAGCGCGCTTGAGGACCTGTCGGCCAGCCGCAAGCTGGATGCTCTGGTGATCCTGCCTTACAGCTCGGAAGAGCTGACCCAGCCGGTCAAGGCTATCAAGGACATGGGCACGTTCATCACCGTCGTCGATCGCGGTCTGACTGACGCCTCCGTCCAGGATCTCTACCTCGCCGGCGACAATATCGCGGTTGGCACCAACACCGCCAAGTTCATGATCGACAAGCTTGGCGGCAAGGGCGACGTCGTTGTGTTGCGCGGCATTCCGACCGTCATCGACGACGAGCGCATCAAGGGCTTCCAGGACACGATCAAAGGCACTGATCTGAAAGTCCTCGACATCCAGTACGCGCATTGGAACAGCGACGAAGCCTTCAAGCTGATGCAGGACTATCTGGCCAAGTACCCGCATATCGATGCGGTGTGGGCCAATGACGACGACATGCTGCTTGGCGTGCTCGAGGCGGTCAAGCAGTCGGGGCGGACCGACATCAAGCTTGCGCTCGGTGGCAACGGCATGAAGGACATCGTCAAGAAAGTGATCGACGGCGACGCCATGACGCCGGTCGAGACGCCATACCCGCCGTCGATGATCAAGACCGCGATCTACATGACAGTCGCCAACCTGATCGGCCAGGCACCCGTCCGTGGCACCGTCAAGCTCGACGCGCCGTTGATCACCCAGGCCAACGCCAAGGAATATTACTTTCCGGATTCGCCATTCTGACCCTATCCGATTTCACAGAAAGGCAGGCGCAGTCTGCGCCTTGCCTAGCTCAAAACACTGAGAGGAAGAACCATGCCAGGCAAAAAGATACTGATGCTGACCGGTGAGTTCACCGAAGAATACGAAATCTTTGTCTATCAGCAAGCGATGGAAGCCGTCGGTCACACCATCCACGTGGTATGCCCGGACAAGAACGCCGGAGATCTGATCAAGACCTCGCTGCACGACTTCGAGGGCGACCAGACCTACACCGAAAAGCTCGGCCATTATGCGCTGATCAACAAGACTTTCTCGGAAGCCGAGAGGCAGCTCGATCAGTATCATGCCGTCTACTGCGCGGGCGGCCGCGGCCCGGAATACATCCGCACCGACAAGCGCGTGCAGGCGATCGTGCGCCATTTCCACGAGGCCAAGAAGCCAATCTTCACCATCTGCCACGGCGTGCAGATCCTGATCGCTGTCGACGGCGTGGTGCGCGGCAAAAAGGTCGCGGCACTCGGCGCCTGCGAGCCGGAGGTGACACTGGCGGGTGGCACCTATATCGACCTGTCGCCGACCGAGGCCTATGTGGACGGGACAATGGTTTCGGCCAAAGGTTGGACGGCGCTTGCTGCGTTCATCCGCGAATGTCTGAAGGTGCTGGGAACGGAAATCCGCCACGCATAAACTTCTGGAACCGACGCATTCGCCAAGGGATGCGTCGGTTCCCTTCAACAGCGCTTCCATATCCATCAACTCGGTCGGGATCGCGGCTCCCGAGCTACGATATAGGCGAGACACTTAAGTATTGCCGCCTGTTGCGCCGCTTTTCATCCTGCCTGTTCCACTGGTGCTGTTCGACAGGGTCGGCGCGCGGCGTTGTTTCAGCATCCGGATAGGCCGTGTCGTCGACCGTGCGGCCCCGTCGTCCCCCCGAGGCCACCTCGCTCCGGGCTTGCTCATTCGGATTGCAAGCTGCTGACATCAGTCAACGCCTGCAACGGCGCTACGCCACCGGAAATCGGGGTGCGCTTGAGTTCAGGCCCGCGTCAGTAAATCTGGCATCGCGGACAATCCAATAATCTCCCGGCGTCCGGGGTTGGTCATCGGCCTGACGAAAAGAACGGCGTCCAGGAACGATTTCGGCCGGCTGTCGTTGCCTGACATTAGGTATCCCTTATGGACTTTGCGAAATGCCGCTGTGTCAGAATCTATGCCCTCTTGAAATGACGTTCAAATGTCCGCGCTGCGGATTGGCTTTGCTGAAACCCGGGCGCTGGTTCCAGGTTGCGTCCAAATATCGCTGCGAGGGCTGTCACAGCGAAATCCGGATTACGTATCCCGACAAGATTGCACTTTTCCAGAAGTATGCGGATTCGCAGGGCGAGGTCCATCTCCCCCAAAGCATAGCTCAGTCCTGACCAGTCGTTCAGCGGCTAGGCCACGGTCCTGCCAGGAGGGCAGGCGATCTGAAGGCTGACTTCCGGCGGTAGAGTTGCCTGTAGCATGGAACGAAATCCGTTCCCTGCGGTTGGAGTTGTCCAGCTACACGCGATTGAACCGGCCTTGCCCCACAGTCAGGAGCAGTGATGCAAACATACCTGGTGGAACAAATGGAGGGGGATGACGTGGTCGCGGCGAGTAACGTCAATGCGTCCAGCCCGTTCACGGCGGCGACTATGTCAACGGGACGCCAGGTTACCCTGCGGACTTGGGAAAAAAATTGGGTTCGTGTAACGGATGAGCTTGGAGGGGAAGTGTTCGCATACTGCTTCGTTTCAAGCACTGGCAAAGCGGATAGCAGCGCGCAGCCCGACACCTCTGTAAGGTAAGGTAGTCCCGCAGCCCGGGCGGGCGCAGGCTGGCCTCTTCATCTTCGAATAATTCAAGCGATTAAGACCGTCTCACGCATCATCCGAATGATTGATGAAAAGATCATGCCGCGGAGCGATAAGCGGCAACAATCCTAGCGTGGGGCCCTTATGTCTCTGGCGCATTTAGAATCTTCGAGGGCGATTCAAACGGTGCAGGCTGACTACCAAGCGGTGGTCCCTTGCCGATGGTTAAAAGCTCCCGATCATGCTCTTGACCATGGCGGGCCTGTTCTACGTCTGCATCAACGGATGGGAACTGGCTTCGCCGACGTTCCTGTCTTTGATCACCTGAGGGAGATCGCCGGGCGTTATTCCGAAAAATTAGCCGCCAGCGACGGCACCAATCGACTGACCTATTCCGAGCTTTTTCGGGCGGTCGAGGCATTGGCCGGCTGGATTGAAGCCGTCGTTCCCGACGGAAATGCGGTTGGAATACTTCAGGCCAACTCGGTCTGGTACACCGTTGCGATGCTGGCCAGCATGGCATCCGGTCGGCCGTCAGTGCCGCTTAACGTGCGAGATCCGGACTCGCGCATCAACGAAATCGTCGCCGACGCGAGGCTCTCCGCCATAATTGGCGACAAAGGCCTCCACGGCCTTGATCTGCCCCAGCACGTTGCCTGGATCGATATGGCGCAATCATTGCAGGCAACGCCCCATCCAGCCGCACACCGTGTGGTTTCTGTCGATGCACCGGCAATCGTGCTTTATACCTCCGGCAGCACGGGCCGCCCCAAGGGGATTGTCAACAGCCAGCGGAACTTGCTGTGCCGAGTGCAGCAATATGTCGATGCGTGCCACATCAATGCACAGGATGTATTCCTGCCTCTGACCGGCCCGGCAACCATCGCCGGCTGTCGGGAAATTCTTGCCGCTCTTCTCACGGGTGCCACGTTGCAGCTTGTGGAGGTTGAAGCCGTCGGCCTGCGCGCGGTTCGCGGCCGCATGCAATCCGAAGGCGTGACGATCACTTATCTGGTGCCTGCATTGCTTCGCGCTCTCTTGGCGGATGAACCCGCGGACGCCTTTGGTTCGCTCAGAGTTGCCCGAATTGGAGGCGAGAAGGTATCTTCGGCCGACATCCGCCTCGTGCGCAAGGCTGTCCCGCCAAATTGCCTGGTGCAGATCGGCTATTCATCGACGGAAACGACGGGATCGCAGTGGTTCTTGCCGCACGATTGGCCGGAATTCGATTCTTCGGCTCCCGTCGGCTGGCTGCTTCCGGGAATCAGCTTCGCAGTGGTCGATGAAGAGGGTTACCCGGTTCAGCCCGGCAAGATCGGAGAACTGTTGATCAGAAGCCCGTATGTCGCGCTTGGACATTGGGAAAACGGGGCCGTTGTTCCGTTTGAAGTAGACCCCGACGACCAGACGCTTCGCATCTTTACGACGGGCGATCTTGTGCAAATCGGGAGTGACGGCCTGCTGCGGATCATAGGCCGCAAAGGGCGCCAGATAAAGGTCAATGGGCGGCGCGTTGAGCCGGCCGAACTCGAACGGGTTCTGCGTGGCGCGCCGTCGGTGAAGGATGCCGTGGTTATCGTCACCCCGGCGAATGAACTGGTTGCATTCGCCGTACCGCACAGCGGAGCGGGAGCCAGTTTTTGCGACGAGCTGCGCCAACTTGCCAGGACAAAATTGCCGCCGGCGCTTTGCCCGTTGCGACTCCATGCAAGCGCCGAGATACCGCGACTGCCCAGCGGAAAGATCGATATGACAACGCTGGCTGCAATTGACCTTTCGGTTCGGGAAACCACGCCCCCACCGCAAATACCCCATGCGGGACATGAAGTTCCTGCTCATCAGATCGTACGGCGTGCCTGGACCAAGGTCCTCAAGACGCGGGTCGCCCTGGGCTGTTGGGACGAAGCGGGGGGAGATTCGCTGAAGCTGCTGCACTGCGTCATGGAAATCGAAAGCGCGATCGGGCAGGAGCTCGGATTGGAAGCCTTCACGGTTGGAATGAGCTTCGATGAGATGGTTGCAGCGGTCATTTCTGCTCAAGGAGGCGGCGAGCACGCGCCCGCTTGGAAACACGAGCCTCCGCTGCTTTTCCTTTTCCCCGGCTCGGTCGGCTATGGTCCGAGCCTTGCTTCGTTCGCATCGGCAATAAGCAAGGTCGCCAGGGTGTCTCCCATCAGATATCCGGCCCTGGGCATGATCCTGCAAGGTCAGAACACCGTCGCCGCAATGGTCGAAGCTGCAATCGATCATATCAACCGCGTGCAGCCGACCGGCTGTGTTCGCCTGCTTGGTCACTCGCTCGGAGGAGCGGTTGCTTTTGAGGTTGCCGCGCGTCTGCTTGATCAAGGGCGAGCGGTAGCGTTCACGGGCATTCTGGATACCAGCCTGGTTGGCGAACGCAGCAGGCGTTGGGAGACGATTACCCGGACATTTCACCGGATCCGAACCAATCGTATATCGGCTAGTCGAGTGGCATGCCGCGCGCTTGCCAAGGTCGCGGTCAAAATGCACTGCGAATCCCGGCTTGCCAGCTTCCTCGATCGCTATGCCGAGGGTCAGTTCAACCCGACGAGCTTCAGAACCAAACTGGAACTGCAGGAAGTTCTGCGCGCGCGCGCCTTCTTCCAGTGGCTCACAGAACCCAGGCCGATACTGCCGATCACCGGCACCTTGTTCCGTTGCGCGCGGCCCGGAATGCCGCTTGCACTTGGGTGGGATCGGGCATTCGTCCATCTGGACGTCATTCCGATCGCCGGCACTCACATCGACATGGTCGTGGAGCCCCATCTGACCATCAATCGCCCGCTCATCGAAAACGCTGTGACTGAGACCTACTCTTCAATCGAGTCACAGAAACGGGAGGCAGTGTCATCGACCTGATCGGGGAATTCAACAGCGATGTGCTGGCGCTCGATGCCCGGCTGGAGATCGATCGCATCGTCGAGACCTTGCGCGAACAGGTTCTCGGCACACAACGGCGCCGCGGAGTGGTTGTCGGGCTCTCCGGAGGCATCGACAGTTCGGTCGTCGCAACGGTCTGCGCACGCGCGTTCGGCAGGGACAAGGTACTGGGCCTGTTCATGCCGGAGCGCGATTCATCCGGCGACTCGTTGAGGCTTGGCCGCAGCGTCGCCGGGCAGCTTGGCATCGACACAATCCTTGAGGATATCCAGCCGGCGCTCGAGGGCATCGGCGCCTACGCCCGACAGATGGAGGCCATCCGAACTGCCGTCCCTGGATATGGCGAAGGCTGGAAATGCAAGCTGGTCATGGCATCGGTGCTGGAGAGCAGCGGCCTTAATATCACGCGCCTCACCGTCGAGGATCCGGACGGAAAGATCGACACCGTGCGTCTTTCGCCGGCGGCTTACCTGCAGATCGTCGCTGCAACCAACTACAAGCAGCGGGTTCGCAAGATGACTGAATACTATCATGCGGACCGCCTCAACTATGCAGTGGCAGGCACGCCAAACCGGCTCGAATATGACCAAGGCTTCTTCGTCAAGCAGGGCGACGGCGTCGCCGACGTGATGCCGATCGTCCATCTCTACAAGACCCAGGTTTATCAGCTGGCGGAATATCTCGGGATTGACGAGGAGGTCCGAATGAGGCCGCCGACCACGGACACGTTTTCCATGGCGCAAACCCAGGAGGAGTTCTACTTCGCCTTGCCCTATCAGCTGATGGATTTGTGCCTCTACGGCATGAATCACGGAATTTCGGCCGGCGTGGTTGCCGCCGCCGCCGGCCTGACGGCCGAGCAGGTCGAGAAGGTCTATAAGGATATCGTCAGCAAACGCCGCGCCGCCCGCTACCTTCACGCACGGCCGCAGCTGTCCGCTGCGATGGACAGGGATTGACCCATGTGCGGCATCGCCGGAATTGTGGCGCTGAACGCGGCTGCGGAGCCTCCTTCACGAGCCGCGCTTCTACGAATGGCAGCCGCGCTCTCCCATCGAGGCCCGGATGAGAGCGGCGTTTACCGCGACAGGCGGGCGGGGCTGGCGCATACCCGTCTGTCGGTCATCGATCTCTCGACCGGACAGCAGCCCCTCGCGGACACCGGCGATACCACCTGGATCGTGTTCAACGGCGAGATCTTCAACTACGTCGAGCTGCGTGAACAACTCATGGCGCTGGGGCATCGTTTCCGCACCCGCAGCGATACCGAGGTCATCGTGCACGCCTACCGCGCCTGGGGCGTGGCCGCATTCGAGAGGCTAAACGGGCAGTGGGCACTCGCCATCTGGGATTCGCTGACAGGCCGTCTCGTCCTGTCGCGCGACCGGTTCGGCATCTGCCCGCTGCATTTGTGCGAACATGCTGGCCGCCTTCACTTCGCCAGCGAAGTGAAGGCCATTTTCGCAGCCGACCCGGCGATACCGCGGGCCTTCGATCCGGCGGGGATAGACCAGACTTTCACGCTGTGGACGGTCGTACCGCCGCAAGGCGTATTTCAGGGAGTGAAGGAACTTACCCCCGGCCATGTACGCATCTACGACAATGGCAGCGTTCGTGAGCACGCTTTCTGGAAACCTTGTTATCCCGAGATCGCGGACCAGGCCCACGGCACCTTCACCGGCTCACTGGACGATGCGGTGGACGAAGTGCGTAGCGCCTTGCAGGCCGCGACGGCGCTTAGAATGGTCAAGGCGGATGTGCCGGTTGGCTGCTACCTTTCCGGCGGGCTCGACAGCTCACTTGTCGCCATGCTCGGGAGGCGCTTCGCCGGCGCGCCATTCCAGACCTTCTCGTTGCGTTTTGCTGACGCCGAATATGATGAAACCCGTTACCAGCGGCTGGTTGCAAGTGCGAGCGGCGGCGAGCACCACGAGGTGATGGTTTCGCGCGGTGATATTGCCGAGGTTTTCCCAGATGTGATCCGTCACGCCGAGCGTCCGATTCTCAGGACCGCGCCGGCGCCGTTGTTCCTTCTCTCGAGGCTGGTGCGCGAACATGGCATCAAGGTCGTCCTGACCGGCGAGGGCGCCGACGAGATGTTTGCCGGCTACGACCTGTTCCGTGAAGGCAAGGTCCGCCGTTTCTGGGGGCGGCAGCCCGCATCCGCCCGACGCGCGCGACTGCTGGAACGCCTCTACCCCTATCTGAGCCGGTCGCCGGTCAAGCAGCAGGCGATGGCGCGCCAGTTCTTTGGACACGATATCCATGCATTTGGCACGCCCGGCTTCGCGCATGACACCCGCTGGCGCACCACCAGCGCGATAAAACGGCTGTTCTCGGCCGACATGCATGCCGAAGCGGCGCGTCACGACGTGGTGGCAGACCTGCTTGGCCGCCTGCCCGAAGAGTTTCCACGATGGCGTCCTCTCGCGCAGGACCAGTATCTTGAGATCAGGACGCTGATGTCGGGCTACCTGCTCTCCTCGCAGGGTGACAGGATGCTGATGGCCCATTCTGTCGAGGGGCGCTTCCCGTTCCTGGACGACAGGCTCGTGGCCTTGGCGAATTCGCTTCCGCCCGACTACAAGCTGCGCATTCTGGATGAGAAACACGTGCTGAAGCGTGTGGCGAAATCGATCGTGCCCGCGGAAGTCGTGGCCCGCAAGAAGCAACCCTACCGGGCGCCCAACGCACTTTGCTTCACGGGCGATGGCGCACCCGCCTATGTCCGCGAAGCACTCTCCGAGACTGCCCTGCGCGCGGCGAATGTCTTTGATCCGAACTCGGTCGCGCGCCTGCTGGACAAATGCGCTGCCAAGACCGGCGATGGGGATCTGTCCAACTCGGACAACATGGCGATGGTCGGCGTGCTGTCGACGCAGCTCCTCCATCAGCAGTTTGTCGCAAGCCGCCCATCGAGCGCGCATGCGGTCGACCTCAGGATAGATGTCGATCACCTGCACAGGGAAGAGGTGCTGGTATGATGCATGGCGCCGTACCTCTGCTGGACGATTACCTCAGTCATTCGGCCGAGCGGCTCGGCGGCAAGGTAGCGCTGGTGTGCGGCGAGCACCGGCTCACCTATGACGAGCTTGAGACACGCTCCAGCGCGGTCGCCCGTCATCTCGTCACGTCCGGGGTCGCCCCCGGTGACCGCGTTATGATCTTCGCCGACAACACCGTCGAGACCGTGGTCAGCTTCTGGGCGGTTCTCAAGGCGAGCGCCGTTGTGTGCGTCGTCAATCCGCTCACCAAGAGCGACAAGCTGGGGTATTTGCTCAACGATTGCCTTCCGGCAGCATTGATCACCGACAAACATTTGCAGCCGGTCTTTGCTGAGCCGGCGCGTAACTGTCCGTCGCTGCGGCGGCTCATCGTCTCCGGTCAGGTGGACGACGCCGAGCTCCGGGGATTGCCGCATGCCGTGCGCTGGGATGAGGCGGCTGCCAGCCACGGCAAAGCGCCGGCCCGCCGCCGCATCGATATCGATCTCGCAGCCATCATCTACACGTCGGGCTCGACCGGCGAACCCAAAGGCGTGATGCTGACACACAGGAACATGATGACAGCCTGCACGTCTATCGCCTCGTACCTTGAGCTTGGCGAAGACGACGTGATCCTCAATGTCTTGCCCCTGGCCTTCGACTACGGCCTCTATCAGATGATAATGGCATTCCGTACCGGGGCGCGGTTGGTCCTCGAGCGCTCGTTTGCCTTCCCCGCACAGATACTTGCGATCATCGAAAGGGAGAGAGTTACAGGCTTTCCCGGCGTGCCGACCATCTTTGCCGCACTGTCGGATCTCAGGACGCTGAAGGCAAATGATTTTGCAAGCATAAGGTATGTCACGAACACGGCGGCAGCCCTGCCGCTTAAGCACATTCGCCTGCTCCAGGAACTGTTTGCCGCCGCCCGCATCTATTCGATGTACGGCCTGACCGAATGCAAACGCTGCACCTATCTTCCGCCGGACGATCTTGCCCGAAAACCGTTGAGCGTGGGGATCGCCATCCCGAACACCGAAATGTGGATTGTCGATGAGGATGACCGAAGGGTTGGTCCCAATGTCGTCGGTCAGTTGGTCATCCGCGGGGCAACGGTCATGAAGGGCTACTGGGGTAAGCCGGAGGCTACCGCGAAGAAGCTCAAGCCAGGTCCTTTGCCCGGCGAGCAGGTTCTGTACACCGGCGACTACTGCCGAATGGACGAGGAAGGCTACCTCTATTTTGTCGGCCGCAGCGATGAGATCATAAAATCGCGGGGAGAAAAGGTGGCGCCTAGGGAAGTCGAAAACGTGCTGATGGAAATCCCGGGAGTACGGGAAGCCGCGGTTGTCGGAGTACCTGACGACCTGCTGGGGCAAGCAGTGAAAGCGTTTGTCGTCATGGAGCAAGGAACGATCATGGGCGAAAAGCAGCTGCGGATGGAATGTCAAAAGCGATTGGAAAACTTCATGATTCCGAAGTCCATCCAAATTGTGTCCAGTCTGCCGATGACGGACACGGGCAAGCTCAAGAAAATGGCGCTGTCATAAAGCAATTTACGGAATTATTTGGATCGGAGGCCAATTCAATGCTGAGCACGAACAACAGAATTGACACCTACAGCGATCAAATCCGCGCCTTTCTGGCGTCAAACTTCTACGTAGCCGACCCGCGTGCGCTGGAAGTTGAAACGTCGTTGCTCGACCAGGGCATCATAGACTCGACTGGAGTGCTTGAAGTTATCGGATTCGTCGAGGAGACATTCGGCATCACTGTCGAGGACAGTGAACTTCTGCCGGAGAATTTCGATTCCATCCAGGGAATTGCACGTTACGTGGTCAGCAAGGAAAACTGATCGCCGGGCTACGGCTTGAGGGCGTCGTCCCAACCGGGCGCGCAAACCCATGGCGCGGCTCACGCTGACGCTTTGGCCCGTGCACAAACCACCCTGGCTTCACCGGCTTTGTTCGCAACCGTGCGAATGCTCTCATAGGCTTTGGAACGCTCAACCAAACTCATGACCTGCCGGTCTTGGCCAAGCCCGACCTCGAAAAGTAGCATGCCACCTTGCCGCAGATAGTGCTGCGCCTCCTTGATCACCCGCATATGAATGCTCAGGCCGTAAGGCCCGGCAGCGAACGCCTCACGGGGTTCAAGTTCCATCAGATGCGCGCGGTCGTTTTCGAGCCGCTTCTCCGAGATGTAAGGCGGGTTGCAGACGACCAGGTCGATCGTACCTTCGAGCTCCAGACCCGAGAAGGAATTGAAGAGGTCGCCCTGTAGCACCGAAATACGTCCGGCCAGGCCAAGATGGGCAACGTTCCGGCAGGTGGTTTCGACGCAGCTGTCGGTAAGATCGCTCGCCCAGACGCGCGCGGTGGGGACCTTGTATCCAATGGCGCAGGCGAGATTGCCCGCCCCGCAGCACATGTCCACGACACGCGGTACCGGCCTGTTAAGTTCACGAAGGACATTGAGGGCGGTGCTGCCGAGCAGTTCCGTCTCCGGGCGAGGGACGAGCACGCCGGGCGCGACAACCAACTTCAGCCCCATGAAGTCGGTGCGGCCGGTGCTGTAGGCGCTGGCGACATCTATTTCACCAATCACGGCAAACCCGCTTTCTTGATTTCCCCATGTTGATTTCTCAGGCGCCCGGTCTTCATGCCATGGGCGAGCCATCAGCAACGTCGTTCCCGGCTCGGTTCACGTCCGCGCAACTACTGGATCGCCGCGCTCTGCAGTTCGCTGCTGAACCTCACCTCGATGGTGTCTCCAGGCGCAACCTCGGTGTCCTGGTCGACCGGTCGACCTCTTGACGCGTCGCCGGCCCCGCCGGTTATTGTGATCCGCGCCTGAAAGGTTTCGCCGGCGACGGGCAGTGGAAGCGCGGACGCCCCTGATGGCTGAAGCTTCTGGCTGGCTGCGTGGAGCCTTGCAGTGGTCTCGGCGAGGCGAAGGTCGGTGTCCCTCAATTCGTTCAGAAGGCCGATCCTTCTTTGATTTTCATTGCGTTCCTGCTGCCTGACGGAGTCTTCCTGCTGGCGCCGCGTTCTCATCAGTTCGACCGAGGTCTCGAGCGCCCGGCTCGACGACATCAGCACGGCACGTCTGACGTCGGCGAGCCTGCTGTTGGTCAGGTTGCCCGATTCGAACGATTTGGTGACCCGCGCAAGATCGTCCTCATCCTGTTTCACCGCGGCCGCTTCCGTCTGCTCGCGCTTGAGCAGAACTTCGACCTGAGCCTCGGCATCCTTGGCGGTCTTGTCGAGATAGCTTTGCTCCTGCTGAAAATTGTTCAGCGAAATCTTGAGGCCCTCCGCTTCCGCCTGCGCGACCGCCGATATCAATGCATTCGACAGGGGCGAGCCTTGCGGCGGTTGCATGTCAAATTCTGCCTGGTTCTGAAGTTCGGCGCGGATGCGCGCGCCATGAAAGTAGTCTCTGATGTAGTCCCCCCAGATCGACTCGTAGTCGCGTCGCAGATCAACGGGATCAGGTCCGCTTTGGCTTGCCCGAGACCGCAGGAGACTAAAACCGCCGGCGACGGCAATTGCCTGTCGGACAGTCATGAGTGGCCGGTAAGTCTGCTGCCCTGGTGTCAGCACATCGCCAGTCACATAGATCGGACGGTACTCCGCGATCACGGCCGTGACGTCGCTCGGCTTGATGACGATCATTTGCTCCCGTCCATCAGGCAGGCGCTGATGGACTATCTTGGTTGGCAGCACCGCCTCCATGCGCGTCTGCAATTCTGCCGGCGTCAGCCCGCCAACCGGGATCATCCCGAACTCGGGCAGCGCGATCGAGCCATCCATTTGCACGATCGCGCGTTGCGTTCGCTCCGCTATGGAGGCTATTCCTATCTCCACCGTATCGCCGGGCGACAGCTTATAGGCCACCGGCGCTTCAGCCGCGGCTGCGATATCCAGGGCCAGGCAGCCGGCAAGGGCTGCAAAGAAAATTCGGCTAACGAAGGCCATCGATGGCAATCTCCCTTTAATTCAGGCCCGGCTGCTGCGGCCAATCGAGATGGGCGACGAATTCGTAGACCGGTCCACCAGGCACCCCCCAATTGCTCGACCAGATCACTTGCGACCCATCAGGGGACGGTGAGGCATGTGTCTCGCTCCAATAGTCGAACGGAGCGTTTCGCGTCTGCACGATGCGTCGGACCTCCTGACGACCGTCGACACGCAGCGCGATCACTTCACGCGTGTATGGCGCCCAGTCCGGGTGGCTCCGAACCTCATCGGGATTGCCCCCGTAACTTATAAATGCCCATTCGGGCCTGTCCAAAGCACGCAGCGACGTATGCTCGGCCTCACCGTACTTCGTGAGCGACGTGACCTTTCCATCGGACAGCCGACGCTTGATCACCTGATATTTGTCCGGAGCGGATTTGCTGGTTCCGACGTAAATTTCGCTGCCATCCGCATCGAGAGTCAAATCGCCATGGCCGGGCCGATGATGATCCTTCCACGTTTGGCGCAGGGTGCCGTCGACTGCGAAAATGGCTCGCTGTTCGGTGCCGTCGACCAGATTTTGGAAACACAGGATGTTCTCTCCGAGCGGAGAAATGGTGCAGGAACTGGTCGTTCCGGCAACCTGGGCGAGATCGATGTCCGGGTATTTCAGACGCCGGTCGATGTCGTATGCGAAAACGACAGCAGCTCCATCATTGCGGGTCGCGCGTACGGCAATGCGGTTGCCGTCACGACTAGGATTTCCCTTGGACGGGCCGAATTCGAGATCCCGATATTTCGTTGCGGAATACACTATGTCCTCACGATTGGTGCGGGGCGCCCAGATCGAAATCTTTTGACCATCGACACAGATCATCATCTCCGCGTTTCGAGGGCGCCATTCGCACTCACCCGACTTGTTGCGATGAAACAAAGGGAGGTAGGTTTTCCCGTCGAGGAAACACATGCCGTTGCAGCCGTTCATGAGGACGAGGAGGCTCTGATCCGCATTCCAGGCTTGCGCGCTCGAGTAGCGATGACTGCAGTATATTTTGCCGCAGACAATTCCGCTGCCAAGCGCTCCGGGCTGAGTGATCCGAGTAAAGCGGATCCCTGTCGCCGGATCAGTTGCAGGTTTCAGATAAGCGGGCAGATCCATTGCCGGCTCCGTGCCTGCCGCACCGCTCGGCCGGTTTACGGCTGTGTGCAGCGCCAGCAGCGCGGCCATCAACAGCAAAGCTGGTATGAGCCGCGGAAAGGTCATGTCATGTAGCTCATTTCGCGTCGGACGCGGCCTTCGCTGAGGCGCGAGCGCCACCACTCGATGGTCTTTTCCAGACCATCACGCAAGCTCGTATGTGCCCGCCATCCGACTTTACTTTCAAGGTTCGAGGAATCGGCGAGCAACGCGCGAACCTCGGAGTTTTGCGGCCGCATCCGGCTTTCATCTCGACGAACTGGTTTCCTGGTGCCACTCAACTCGAGCACCAACTCCAAAACGTCCGAGACACTGACGGCGCGCTGGCTGCCTGCATTGTAGGCATGGCCAAATTCAAGCTCGGCCGCCCCTGCCGCCACAAATGCCGCCGCAGTGTCCTCCACAAAGGTAAGGTCGCGGATAGGGCTGGTGTCGCCGACCATGATCGCCGGACAGTTCTCGTCCAGAGCCTGCCTTATGATGGTCGGCACGATGGCCCGCTCGCTCTGGCGCGGCCCGTATGTATTGAACGGTCGCAGGATGACCACCGGCACATCGAAGGACCTGGCATAGGACGCCGCCATCATGTCTGCGCCGATCTTGGACGCAGAGTAGGGGGACTGTCCCTGCAGTGGGTGGGATTCGTCGATCGGCATGGTCAGAGCGGTGCCATAAACCTCGCTCGTGGACGTATGCACAATGCGTTCGGTTTCCCAGTGGCGTGCCGCTTCGAGGACATTCACGGTGCCCAGCACATTGGTTTCCACATAGGATTGGGCAGCCGCGTAGGAGTAGGGAATCGCAATCAGCGCAGCCAGATGAAACACCGCCGCCTGGCCGCGCACGATCCGGTTGATGAACGCGCTGTCACGAACATCCCCACGAATGCATTGCAACTGGCTTCGAACGTGGTCGGGTAAATCGTCCAGCCAGCCATGGCTGTCGAACGAGTTGTATAGGGCCAGTGCCGTGACATCGGCGCCTTCGTGCACCAGCGCTTCCGTGAGGTGGGATCCGATAAATCCATCCGCACCCGTGACCAGGACCTTCCTGCCGCGATAGCTCACGACTGTGCACTCCTTTGATCGTGTGAGCTGTCAAACTGGCGAACGAACAACAATCCATTCATGCCAAACTCTCCTCACCTTCCAACTCTACCCACTCGCCGCGGGAGGCAGGGACACGCCGAAAACCGCCCTGAAGCCTCGCATTATCCAGACGAGGTCCGATGCAATCGTGCGCCGCGGATAGTAGGCGAGGTCGATCGTTGCCTTGGCCGGGAACAGGACCTCTCGATAAAACAGGAGCGGATCAAGGGTGGGCGGGTAAAAACAGGCTTCGTGACGGAATAGAACCTGGGTCGGGCCGAGCAGGCCGGGCTTCCACTGCAGGACGGCTTCATTGCCGCCGCGGAAACAATCGGCGAAGGCAAGGCTTTCCGGCCGCGGGCCGACAATTGCCATGTCTCCCGTAAAAACGTTCCACAGTTGCGGCAACTCATCAAGTTTCGTTGCCGCGAGAAAACGGCCTATCCGCGTCATCCGGCTGTCATCGTTCATGGTCAGCGCAAGGCCGAAAGGATCGGCTGTTGTCTTGAATTTGCGGAACTTGTACATGCGAAACGGTTTTGCGCCGGCACCCAGGCGCGTCTGTGCGAAAAGCACGGGCCAACCACCCTCGACAAAGAGTGCGACAGCAATCAGTAGCATCAGCGGAGCGAGTGCCATTCCCGCTGCTGCGGCGAGGATGATATCCATCGCGCGCCTGGCAATTCCGTGGCTGGTGCCAGCTACGGCGGGCCGATGCATCGTCACGTCGAGTGCGTTCATGCCGCGGCTCCCGCGCGCCCGCTGCTTTCAATCGCGGTGGCCAACGCAACAACCACCGACTCGATCGCACTTGCCGTAATTTGCGGATGTAGTGGAATCGTCAACTCCCGCTGCGCGAAATCCTCGGTCTTCGGCAGATGGATTTCAGTGAACATTTGGCGATAGAGCGTCATCTGGTGCACGGGCGTATAGTGGATTGTGGTCTGTATTCCCTTCGTTCGCAGATGGTCGATCACCGTTTGCCGGTCGACGTCATGTGGCAGGAGGACAGGCATGATGTGATAGGCCGAGGTCCGCGGTTTGCAGAACGGAACTGTCACAGCCGAGCAATAGTCTGCGATCAGACGTCGATAGAGGACGACCAATATGCGCCGGATTTCATTCCATTCCTGCAGGTTCTGAAGCTGGACCAAGCCAATAGCGGCGCGCAATTCATCCATGCGATAATTGAAACCGAGCATCGTCACATCGTATTGCGGCGTGCGGCTGTTCAGCCGCTGATGTGTGCCGCTGGTCATCCCATGTCCGCGAGCCTGGCGGATCGCTTCACGGAGCTGTGCATCCCGGGCGATTACGGCCCCACCTTCCGCGGTGGTCATGTTCTTGTTGCCGTAGAAGCTAAAGGCCGCGGCCGCACCGTAAGTCCCCACCTCCTTAAGGCCGGGAGCATGCGCGGCATCCTCGACGATATGCAGTCCTCGCACACGGGCAAATCTCTGCCATTCTTCCCGGTCGGCGAGGTAGCCGGCAAAGTGGACGAGAATGACGGCCTTGGTGCGTCCGGTGCACTTGGCTTCCGCGTCGCTTAGGGACATCAGTGGCACTTCGGCCGACTCTATGTCGACGAATACCGGTGTTGCTCCTACGTAGAGCACTGCATTCGCGGTCGCCACGAAGGTCAGCGAGGGAACCAGAACTTCGTCTCCGGGACCGATCCCAAGTGCATGGAGAATGAGATGCAGGGCGGCGGTGCAAGAGCTGACGGCAACGCAATCGACCGCATCATGCACGGCCGCGAAGGCCTCTTCAAAGGCTCGTACCTGGTCCCCCATCGTCAGCCACCCACTGTCGACAACTTTGGCCAAGGCCGCCTTTTCCGGAAAGCCAAGAATAGGAGCGCTGACCAAGAGCATTACGACCTCCTCATGTTGGCGTGGTCGAGCGTTCAGCCCTCAAGCGGCCGCTGCCGAGACCTCGATCGATGCGGACTGCTCTTCCCAGGCAATGGTTTGTGCGTTTTGAAAATCTTCAACGCGTCCGATATCCAGCCAAAGCCCGTCATGTTTGTAGACGTGCACATTCGTGCCGTTTTGCATCATCTGCAGCATGAGATCGTCGAATCCGAAGGCGATGCCGTCAGGTATAAAACGAAAAACGTCTGGATTCATGCAATATATTCCCATGCTTACCAGATGGGATAGCGTCGGTTTTTCACGAAATACTTGAACGGTATTGTCGACCTCGTCGATGACGCCGAAGTCCATCTTGATGACGCGGGATGCGGTGGCTATGGTGACTGGATCCGTGTGTGTGCGGTGTGATGCCACAAACCGGCTGAGACTGAGATCGGTAAGTACGTCCCCATTGAGAACAATGAACGGCTCGTCCAGTTCCTCCCTGATCAGGGAGAGTGGGCCAATGGTGCCGAGAGGTTCCAGTTCCTGGGTGTAGCGTATCCTTAGATTCCACTGGGATCCGTCCCCGCATACGGTGCGGATCAAGTGCCCCAGATAGCCGGTCGTGACGTAGACTTCCTGAATGCCGTTCCGCCGCAGCCACTTCAAAAGCAATTCAAGAACCGGTCGAGCACCGATCGGCATGAGAGGCTTGGGCAATATGGATGTGAAAGGCCGAAGGCGTGTTCCCATTCCACCGCACTGAATGACCGCTTTCATCTCGTCCTCCTATTGATACGACTGTCGCGGTGTGATGGGTCCAACCCACCCGGCCGGAAGGCACGCCAGTGTTGGTTTTGCCTCTCCGGAGTGCAGCGATGGTAAGTGGCGCTTGAGAAGGCGTCGTCGTGCATTTGAATGGCACTTTCCCGGCCTTTTGATTCAATATTCCAGTTGGCAGCGCATGGGCGCGGCAGGGCGATCAGAGCTGGGAACTGTTCACATGTCCGGCGCCGGCAACGACCTTCTCGGAAGGGCATCGCTACCGTTCGTACGAAAAAAACACTTCAACATCTGGCCCTGAAATGTGTGCGATTGTAAGCTATATTAGAAGGTTGAAATGTGCCGATGGGCGGCGGCGAGCGTCGACATACGGGGGATCAGCGGGCGGCTGATCTGTGTTGGGTCACCGCACAGTCCATCCAAAGGGAGGTTTCGGCAGCTAGGGACACATGCGGGCTGCCAAAAGGTGGGTGGTTCATGTATCGTATTATCATCGCCGATGATCACGGCTTGTATCGTCGTGGGCTGCGACTGGCTTTGATGGCCGGCATTCCAGACTTGGAAATATTCGAAGCGGCGTGTTTTGATACCGTCATAAGCCTGCTTGAAGATCAGGCGCCTGTTGATCTCGCCATCATCGACCTGAACATGCCGGGACTGTCCGGTCAGGACGACCTTCGCGACGTCTTACCGGCTCATCCCGACACACGGTTTGCAATTGTCTCAGGGACCGATTCACGCGCCGAGATTCTAACTGCCCTCTCGATTGGACTTCATGGCTATATCGTAAAGTCCCAAACGGACGAGGAGGTGGTCCTGGCGGTGAACGAAATCCTGGCTGGCCGCATTTACGTTCCGGCACTTCTTTCACAAAGGTCCAAGGAGTCGGTGCGCCTTCCATCCGAGGCTCCCACGCAAATGCCCCACAGGACCATCAGCGTCAACAATCTGGGCAGGCTTACGTCCAGACAGAAGGAAGTCCTCAGGTTGATGGCTGAAGGTTACTCGAACAAAGAGATTGCCCGCTCTCTTGAAATTGCAGAAGCGACGACGAAGATTCATGCGGCTGCCGTCCTGCGCGAACTTGGGGCACGAAACCGGACGGAAGCCGCGGTTTTGCTGAAGACATGGGCCGCCAGGGACATCAACTAGCGCCGATTGCTTTTGGCGGCAGCCGGACCGAATATTTCAGTCCGTGATCCAGCATCTCAAGCTTGGAAGAGTGGCCCACGATAGGCTCACCGCCGGCTCCGATAATCAACGACCCAAAACCACGCCGAGCCGAGGTGGAGACCCGGCGCTCTCCCGATTCCGACCATTCAAACACTATGTCGGCGCCGGGCTCCTGGGCCACGAATTGCCACACGACCTTGATCCGTCCTGCCGGAGTGCCGAGAGCCCCATGCTTCACGGAATTGGTCGTAAGCTCGTGAACGATCATTGCGAAGCTCTCAGCCGAACCCTCAGCCATTTTTATTTCGGGTCCACTGATCGAAATGTCATGCGTCCCCATATAGGGCTGCAATTCCTGAACGATGAGGTCACGCAGGGAAGCCGACAGGCTGCCATCGCGTGAAAGAAGCAGATGCGTCGCCTGGAGTGCGCCGATCTTTTCGATCAGTGTCTGCTTATAGCTGGCGATATCATTGTCGGGGGCACCAACCATATTCACAAGCGCCGTGATCACCGGAAACAGATTGTTGAGCCTATGGCGCTGTTCAAGCATGGCCCGCTCTCGCTTCTTCGCCGCAGCCCGCAGCAGAATGGTTATGCGCCGATCGGTGAGATCCGCGGCGACTCCTATTCGCTGTGCACGACCGTCGCGCAATTCGTCCCGTCCCCGAAGCGCAATCCAGCGGATATGTCCGCCAGTTCGCCTGATGCGGATCTCAGCGTCATAGTCGGCGCCTGATGCAAGCTCTCCCGGGGCCATCAGATTAGGCAAGTCGGCCGGGTGAACGACCGCAGTCAATTCCTGCAATGGACGGCTCGGCGCGGGTGCCAGCCCCATCATTTCCCAGAACGCGGCTGAGCCCTTCACGGACCCGCTCTCGAAATCTATGCGCCATGTTCCCAACCGGCTTGACGATAGCGCCAGGTCCAACCATTCCTTCTGAGCCCGGAGTGCCTCGCGGGCGGTTCGCTCTCCCGATATGTCGTCCACCACTACAAAAATGCTTTGAGGGAGAGCATCGGCTGGCACGGCCAAAGACAGGGCCAATCTTGTCCACAAAATCGTGCCGTCTCTTCTCAGGAGACGGATCTCCGAGCCGAACGAAGTCGTGTCTTTCAGGCGAGTCAACGCTTCCGCCAAGGTGTGGTTGTCGTCGGGGTGGACGAGTGCGCTGAGCGGCAGACTTGAAAGCTCCTCCTCGACATACCCTGTCATCTCACAAAGACGCTTGTTGGACCGTTGCAACTCTCCGTTCTCATTCATGTTGGCAAAGCCAATGGCGGCACGTTCGAATGCCCAGCGATACCTGTTTTCGGTTGCTTCCAAGGCCGCGAGTCTAGCCTCCGCAACCTGCAAAAGGGTGCGGTAGTCCTGCCTCTGCCGGTGGAAAGTCAGGGCGATCATCCCCCCTGCAACCAGCAGCAGAATGGCTTGAACCCAAAGGCCGACATCGATTGGATGGTGCAGGACATCCCGCGTCAACAAGCCGACGGCAACCATCACAAATGTTGCCGCAAGAGCGATCATGCGATCTTCGAGATATGAGATGGCAATAATGGCGGGAACAAACTCAAAAAAGCCGATGTCGTATGCCACAGAGGTCGGCAGCGCTGTCTCGACTGCAAGTGTCGCTATCAGGAGCGACATCGAGGCAAGGCGGGTCAGCAACTTGCCTGAGCTGTTCGGATGCAAACTGAGCGAATGCAAACGCATGTGCCAGACTATAACCTTCTGACTAGTCCGTCGAGATTAGACCGAAAAGCGTACAGACTAGTCCGACCGCAGGATTGTTCCCCGGGATTGTAGCGCGCATTTTGTCCGATGTCGGGGGCGGATCGGACCGCTACTCTCCAAGCGACCTGACTGACATGTTTAAGGCACCTCCTTTTGACTGGGAGGCGTTGCCGTTTTGCGGGAGGTAAGAAAATGGCACTGGTTGGTAGGCAAGATGATGGAATTCTTGGTCGCCAATATGGAAGTTTCGGGGGAAAGCCTGTCTCCGCCTTGAGAACGCAAGGTGAGCATGCTTCCGCTTGGCATCAAGCACCGCAACGGTTCGACAGCGTTGCTGTCGAGCCACGGCAGAGCAGCCTTGCATCTGTGGTGAGAATGCTTGATCGCATCGGTTGTGGCTACCTGATCCTGAACAGCGACAGGAAGGTCATGGAGTGGAATTCAGCCGCTCAAAACACCTTGGAGCGCGAAGGCGAGGCAGCCGATACGGCCAGCAAGGTATTTGCTGCGCTGAGACGGCTGATCGCAAACGTGCCGGGCAATTTTTCTCCTGGCACGCTTTCATGGGTGGTGATCCGAGGTATGGGCGACAGGCCCCTGATATTGAACGAGAAGGGCATAGCAACGCCTGACGCGACAAGCATCGTGGCGCTGCTGGATCGTGAAAACAGGTCCGGGCCAAATCCCCAGACGCTGCAAAGAATGTTTGGTCTGACGAGTGCCGAAACGCAGCTCGCACTGCGCTTGGCGCAGGGCGATGCCCCTTTGGAAATAGCCCGCAAGCGGCGCTTGAGCCGGACCACGATAAGGTCGCAGCTGGCGTCGCTGTTCGCCAAGACCGAAACACGGCGACAGGCGGAACTGGTAGCTCTTCTTGGGCGCATATGCGTTTTGCCGTGAGGCAAACGCCTTTACCATGCGCGCGCACAACAGGCTTGTGCGCGCAATCTGTCGCTGATGTGCTTGTCGGCCAGCCTCACCTTACCGCCGTCGCGTGCGCACCCGGCCCAATCTTGGGCGGATTGCAAACACGTGATTAAGCACGTGCCAGCCCGCCACCTTCATGACGGAAGGCCGGAAGATCTGAATCCCATCCAGGAACGTAGTCAACCAGGACTGCTGGTGGAACCGCATGGGAATACGAGCAACCCGCAGCGCCCGCAGCAATGTCTCGGGAGGCGGGAGATGGTTGCGGTCTTTGATGAGATTCCAGTTAAGCTGCTTGACGGCGAGAGTCACTTCGTCGACCTCGCGGAAACTCTTTGACGTGGTAATGCTTGGATGGCTCGTTGCATCATAAAAGGTAAGCGGATCGCTTATCGCCACCATGTCCCCATGGCTGGCTAGATCGACGAAGAACAGTTGATCCACTCCGGCCGGAATCTCTTTGTGCGTGCGCATCAAGCAGCCGGCACGAATGACGTCGCTGTTGATCAGCAATGTGGATGGAATGATCCCCAGGCAGCGTGTCGCGCGCACCAGATAGAGGTCCATCAGGCACTGCTGGCTGGAATAAAGGGAGATCGCTTCCTGCTCCTTGGGGACTTGGCGAAATCTCACTCGCTTGTCCTCGATTATGTTTGCGGCAGACGTCATGAAGGCGACCGACGGGTGCTGTTTGGCAACTTCGGCGAATGTCCTGAGTGCACCTGGCGCAAGCCAGTCATCGTCGTGCAGCAACTTGATCCACCGTCCAGAGCAAGCCAGCATAGCGTTGTTGGTGTTCTCCACCTGACCGCGACCTCGGCTGTTCTCGATGATGCGGATGCGAGGTTCGCTTCGTGCATAGTCGGTCACGATAGCCCAGGTCTCGCCCTCCGGTCCCTCGTCGTCGCTCACGACCAACTCCCAATCGGAGTAATCCTGACCCAGGACGCTGTCGATCGCCCTGCGGATCGTATCGGGCCGGCGAAAGGTTGGTATCCCGACAGAGATAAAAGGGCGTGACCATGAGACATTGGCACGGTCATGCTG
>NZ_RZRP01000300.1:0-6781 GCF_003997795.1 Mesorhizobium sp. M7A.F.Ca.US.005.03.2.1
GGTTCCGATGCCATTTCCGTCAGCGCCGATGTCGACCGGCTGACCGGTTTCCACGACGAGCAATTGTCCAATCTGAAGCTCGACTACAGCGCGGCCGGCTCGCGGGTGAACGGGCTGAAGGTCAGCGCCACGGCCAGTTCAGGTGCGGCCATATCGATCAGCAACACGACCGGCGCCGGCCGGCGCACGCTCAACATGCAGTCCGCGGACGCCGGCGCCATCCTGAGATTCCTCAACATCTACGAACATATGGAAGGCGGCGTGATCACGCTCGCACTGGCCGGGCCGAGCGACGGATCGCTCAAGGGCAAGGTCGACACCAGCAATTTTTTCGTCGTCAACGAACCGAAGCTCGCCTCCATCGTCTCGACCACGCCGGCCGGCGACAACCGCAGCCTCAACCAGGCGGTCAAGGGCAAGCTGGACACGTCGCGGGTGAAGTTCGAACGCGGCTACGCCGAGATCGACAAGGGCAGCGGCTATCTGAAACTGGCCAATGGCGTGCTGCGCGGACCGCGCATCGGCACCACGTTCCAGGGGACGCTCTACGACCAGAACAACAACATGGACATGACCGGCACGTTCATGCCGGTCTATGGCCTCAATCGCATCTTCGGCGAATTGCCCATCGTTGGCGCGCTGCTCGGCAATGGCCGCGACCGTGGCCTGATCGGCGTCACCTACCGGCTCAAAGGCAACGCCAACAAGCCGTTGCTGGACATCAATCCGCTGTCGGTGATCGCGCCCGGAATATTCAGGTCGATTTTTGAGTATCGGTGACCGAGTTCAAATCGGCCGTATCAGAATGTGTTTTTTCTTTCCCAAGGAAAGCTTTACGACGTTCTCCGGACTCAAATCCTGAGGGGTCACCAGCCGGCGCTCGTCGCTCACCGGCTCGTCGTTCAGGCGCACGGCGCCGCCCTGCACATGCCGCCGCGCTTCGCCGTTCGACGCCGCCAGTCCGGCGGTGACCAGCAGCGACAGGATGCCGACGCCGGTTTCGAGCGCTGTCCTGTCGACCTCGACGGTCGGCAGCGACTCCGCGAGCGCGCCTTCCTCGAACGTCTTGCGCGCCGTATCGCTGGCTTGCTCGGCGGCCGCGCGGCCGTGCAGCAGGGCGGTGATCTCGGTGGCGAGGATCTTCTTGGCCTCATTGATCTCGGATCCGCCGAGCCGCTCGAGCCGCGCCACTTCGTCCAGCGGCAGCGTCGTGTAGAGCTTCAGGAAGCGGGCGACGTCGGCATCCTCGGTGTTGCGCCAGTACTGCCAGAATTCGTAGGGGCTCAGCATCTCCGCGTCGAGCCAGACCGCGCCCGAAGCCGACTTGCCCATCTTGGCGCCCGACGAGGTGGTGAGCAGCGGCGTGGTCAGTGCATAGAGCTGCGCGTCCTCCATGCGGCGGCCGAGATCGATGCCGTTGATGATGTTGCCCCACTGGTCGGAGCCGCCCATCTGCAGGCGGCAGCCGAGACGCTTGTAGAGCTCGACGAAATCATAGGCCTGCAGGATCATGTAGTTGAATTCGAGGAACGACAGCGACTGCTCGCGATCGAGCCGCAGCTTGACGGAATCGAACGCCAGCATGCGGTTGACGGAAAAGTGACGACCGACATCGCGCAGGAAATTGACGTAGTTGATCTCCATCAGCCAATCGGCGTTGTTGACCATGATGGCGTCGTTGGGACCGCTGCCGAATTTGAGGTAGGGCATGAAGTTGCGGCGGATACCGGCAAGATTGTCTTCGATGTCCTGCGGGGTCAAAAGCTTGCGCGCCTCATCCTTGAACGACGGGTCGCCGATCATCGAGGTGCCGCCGCCCATCAGCGCGATCGGCCGATGACCGGTCTGCTGCAGCCAGTGCAGCATCATGATCTGGATCAGCGAGCCGGCGTGCAGGCTCTTGGCGGTCGCGTCGAAGCCGATATAGGCTGTCACCGTCTCCTTGGCGAAGATATTGTCGAGACCGGCATCATCCGAAGTCTGGTGGATGAAACCGCGCTCGCTCATCGTGCGCAGGAAATCCGATTTGAAGGCAGGCATTTTTTCTATTCCCGAAAGCGTCCGGCCGCTGTGGCTCAGGCGTGCATGAACGCGCGCGTTTAGCATCCAAGCGCGATCAGCAAAAGTGGTTTCCGGTTTTGCGTCTGATCGCGCCAGACAAAGGTCCAGCGTCAGCAAAAGTGCTTTCCGGTTTTGCAGCCCGCGCGGAGGGCGTTTGCGAATCCTTGCTTCGTCGTTTGGGCTGGCGTATTGAGGCGCCGCGCAGGGCAGGGCCTGAGGCGCCGCGACGGGGCCATCCCGCAGATCAGATCCGGAAAGCTCCGCGATGAACAGGAACTATCTTTTTCTCTTTCTGTTCAGCATGCTGATGACGTTCAGCGGACTGGCGAGCCTTCCACCCATCGACCGCGACGAAGCCCGTTTTGTCCAGGCCACCAAGCAGATGGTCGAAACCTCCGACTATGTCGACATCCGTTTTCAGGATGCCTCGCGCTACAAGAAGCCGATCGGCATCTACTGGCTGCAATCGGCGGCCGTGGCGGTGAGCGGCGAGGGGGCGGCGGCGCCGATCTGGGTCTATCGCCTCGTCTCCATGCTTGGCATTGCCTTGGCCGTCGTCGGCATCGCCTGGACGGGCACGAAGCTGTTCGGGGCCAATGCCGGTCTCGCCGCCGGCCTGATGATGGCGGCGATCTTCGCCACCGCCTTCGAGGGTCGCGACGCCAAGACCGACGCCATGCTGCTGGCCTGCTGCGTGGCGGCGCAAGGCGCACTCGCCCAGATCTATCTGGCATCGCGCCGCAACGAACCGGTGGCCGGCCATCTGCCGTGGATATTCTGGGCGGCTCAAGGCCTGGGGATCCTTATCAAGGGGCCGGTGGCCCCGCTGTTGTCGGTGCTGACGGTCGCCACCCTGTTTGCCTTCGAGCGCGACTGGCGCTGGCTCTTGAAGCTGAAGCTCGTGCGCGGTGTCGCCCTGGTGCTCCTCATCGTGCTGCCCTGGGTCGCCCTCATCACCTGGAAGAGCGGCGGTGCCTTTCTCCAGGATGCCGTCGGCAAGGACATGGTGGCCAAGGTCGCGTCGGGCGAGGAATCGCACGGCCTGCCGCCCGGTTTCTACATGCTGACCTATTCGCTGTTCATGTGGCCCTTCGGCCTGATCGCGGTCGGCGCCGGGCTGCAGGCCCTCAACCGGTTGCGCGACGATCCCCGGCTGCGCTTCTGCCTCGCCTGGTACATTCCGTTCTGGCTGGTGTTCGAGCTGATCCCGACCAAGCTGCCGCATTACGTGCTCCCGGCCTATCCTGGCATGGCGCTGCTGATCGGCTGGCTGCTGACATTGTCGCCGCAGGAGGCCAATGCACCGCTCAGGCGCTGGCAGGATTGGTTGTGGTGGTCGACCGCATTCGGCCTTGCCGTGGTCAGCCTCGGCCTGGCGGCGGTCTGCGTCGGAGCGCCGATCTATCTCACCGGCACCTTCTCCTGGTGGAGCATTCCGGCGGCCGCGGCGGCACTGGCGGCAGGGTATTTCGCCTTTTCGCGACAGCTGCAAGTGCCGCTCTCCCGCATCGGCGCCATCGCGGTTTGCGCCGGCATCACCTATGGGCTGCTGTTCGGCGTCATCGCGCCTTCGCTGAAGCCGATCTGGCTGAGCCCGGCGATCGAGGCGGCAGTCCAGGCCAACAGGCCTTGCGACACCACGGTGCTCGCCTCAGCGGAATATCACGAGCCGAGCCTGGTGTTCCTGGTCGGCACCAAGACCGTCCTGACCGATGTCGATGGCGTCGCCAAGCATCTGCTCGGCGACCCCACCTGCGCGCTGGCGCTGGCACAAATCGGCGACGAGCAGAAGCTGAATGGCCTGTTGGAGGCGCAAGGCAAGTCGGCGAGCCGCGTTGCCGAGGTCGACGGCCTCAACTATTCGTCGGGAGACAAACTGTCGCTCGGCCTCTATCGTGTAAGCCAGTGACGGCTCGCCGATGCCCATAACGGCAACAATGGGGTCGAATTTCCTATGCTGGTGAAATCACGCCCGCCCGTTTCGAGCCTGCTCCTTGGCATAGGGCGCCGGTCGCTCGACAACTTTCGCGATACGATGCAGATCGCCAAAAGCCGCCTTGCCACCCGGCCGGCCAGATACCCGAATATTTTGTGGTCGGTCTGGGTGCTGGTCTGGGTCTTGCTGACGGCGGCGGCGTTTGTTCGTCTCGACACTCCGGCCGGAATGCTTCACGGCAAGTGGTCGGCGGGATTTGCCCGGACTGCCGACTTTTTCACCCAGTTCGGCCTGGGAGGCTGGTATATCATTCCCTCAGTGCTTCTGCTTGTCGCCGCGAACCTGACGGATTGGCGAAGCCTGTCGCGGCGCTCGCTGATGCTCCTCTACAACTGGACCTGCCTGGCTTTTCTGGTGCTGTGCGCCACCGGCCTGTCGGGGATCGCCGTCAATGTGCTGAAATATGCCATTGGCCGGGCTCGCCCGCTCTATTACGAGGACTTTGGCGTGCTGACCCTGCACCCCTTCGCTTTCGATGCGCGCTTCGCCGGCTTTCCGTCCGGCCATGGTACGACAATGGGCGCGGTGTTCGGGGTCGCTTTGCTGTTGTTTCCGCGGCGCTGGTACATCGCCCTGGCGATCACCGCCTGCATCGCCTCGACCCGTATCTTCGTTGGCGCGCACTATCCCAGTGACACCGTCGCCGGCTTCGGCCTTGGCTGCGGTTTCGCGCTTGCCTGCGGGATGGTCTTTGCCCGGTTCGGCTTCATCTTCCGGCCGACGCCGTCGGGACTGCCGGTCCGCAAGAGAACGTTTCGGCTGATCGGACCGACAAGGAAGGCTGCCTGAGCATTCGAAGTTCAGTTGCCGTCCAGTCCGCCATAGGATCTGACCAGGTCGGCCATGCCGGGCGATTGGTGGTCTTCGCTTTCGAGCCCCTGTGCAACGCCGACGCGATCGGCGACCGGCCGGTTCTGGCTGACCTTCCACTTGCCGTGGATTTCGCTGATCTCGATTTCCAGCCCGATAATGCCCTTGATCTGCGACTGGATGAAGGGCTCCGGCGCATCGGTCACCGCCCAGGGCGCGGCGCGGGCGCCTTCCTGGGAGACGGTCAGATCGGCGATCTGCTGCGCCAGCCAGTCCTGGTCATCCATCACCTTGACGGTGCCGCGAACCTGCACGATGGCATAATTCCAGGTCGGCACCACCTTGCCTGTCTCGCGCTTGGTCTCGTACCAGGACGGCGTCACATAGGCATCGCTGCCCTGGAAGACGATCAGCACGGGTGACGTCGGGTTGTCGGCCAACAGGCGCCATTGCGGGTTGGCCCGCGCCAGATGGGCGCGCAGCCTGCCGTTCGGCCCGATTTCCGGGTCGAGCAGGAACGGGATGGCGTTGGCGACCGGCCCATCGGGCCCGTTGGAAATCAACAGGCCTAGCGGATGCGTCCGGATCAGCCCGTGCAGGATTTCCGGCCGCGTTTCCCTGAAATGAGGAGGTTCGTACATCGCCGTCCCTGCTTTCTTTGCTTATCTCAGCCGCTTCGGCCGCGGATCCGACAATTCGCCGGCCAGCCGGCGGTCGAGATAGTCGGCGCATTCCTCGAGCAGCAGGTCGGCATCGTTGGAGAAGAAATGGTTGGCGCCGGGCAACGTCTTTTGGGTGATGGTGATGCCCTTCTGCGTGTGCAGCTTGTCGACCAGGCCCTGCACATCCTTTGGCGGCGCCACCTTGTCGGCATCGCCATGGATGATCAGGCCCGATGACGGGCAGGGCGCCAGGAACGAGAAATCATAGGTGTTGGGCTGCGGCGCGATCGAGATGAAGCCTTCGATCTCGGGCCGGCGCATCAGAAGCTGCATGCCGATCCAGGATCCGAACGAGTAGCCGGCGACCCAGCAGCTCTTGGAATCGGGATGCAGCGACTGCACCCAATCCAGCGCCGCAGCGGCATCCGACAACTCGCCGGTGCCGTGGTCGAATTCGCCCTGACTGCGGCCGATGCCGCGGAAATTGAAGCGAAGCGTGGTGAAGTCCCGCTTCTGGAACATGTAGAAGAGGTCGTAGACGATCTTGTTGTTCATCGTGCCGCCGAATTGCGGGTGCGGGTGCAGGACGATGGCAATCGGCGCGCTCTTTTCCTTGGAAGGCTGGTAGCGACCCTCCAGGCGGCCGGCAGGACCGGTGAAAATGACCTCAGGCATAAAATACTCCACTAGGTAATACGAATGCGCGGTGCCTGGAACGTTTCCTCTGGCCTTGACGCAGGGCGAGCGTCTTCTTAGAAGCTAGTTTAGAATTGTTCAAAACTGAGTGGCAAGACATCGAGCCCGGCCACCCGCGCCGCAAGCCGCGTAAATAGGACGGCTCGCCTTGGAATTTCAAGGAAATAACGCCATACGACGGCGGAATGGCTTCTGACGGGACTTGACGAACGAAAATGGCCGCAAAACGCGCCTATCTCGACTACAATGCCAGTGCGCCGCTGCTTGCCGCGGCCCGCGAAGCTATGGTCGCGGCGCTCGATGTCGCCGCCAATCCGTCATCGGTTCACGCCGAGGGGCGGGCGGCCCGCCGTCTGATCGAGACCGCAAGGCGTGACGTGGCGGCGCTCGTCAACGCCAAGCCCGAGCACGTCGTGTTCACCTCCGGTGCCACGGAAGCAGCCTCGACGCTGCTGTCACCCGACTGGCAGATGGGGCGCGGCACGGTGCGCATGAGCCGGCTTTACGTGTCGGAGGCCGATCATCCCTGCCTGTTGAACGGCGGACATTTCCCGTC
>NZ_RZRP01000301.1:0-6769 GCF_003997795.1 Mesorhizobium sp. M7A.F.Ca.US.005.03.2.1
CCTGAGGCCTGGCGCGGGTTTGTCGCTGCCGGGCGCGCGCGCTATGAGGCGATCTTCAGCGAGCCGGTCGCGGCCGCGGCGATCACCGCGATCGCCGCCGAAAAGCTGAAGACGACCATCGCGCGGCCGGGCAGGGCGCCCGCTGCCCGCGCAGCGGAGACACGGCCGTGAAGTTAGCGTTTCCGAGCCATCTGGTTCGACGCCTCGTGCTGATGATCGGCGGCGAGGCGATGCAGAGCGGCTTTCATTTCGCCCTCAACATCATGCTGTTGCACATGCTGTCGGCGCAGGGCTACGGCCTCTTCGCCATCGGCATGGTGATGGGCGGGGTCGGCCTGTCCTATATCAGGTCGCTCACCGCTGTTCCCGCCAGCATCTGGATGAGCAAGAGCACCAACAGCGCCGGCGTCGATACCTATGACGTGGCGTTCGGAACGGCGGCGCTGATCGTGGCGTTGCTGATGGCCGTCGGCACGGCTGTTCTGATGCATGTCCTTGGAGATCCAAGCGGAATTGCCGCCGGCTGCTTCGTCGGTGCCTGGTCGTTGCGCAGCCATATGCGCACGGCTTTCTTCGCACGGCGCCAGCAGGTTGTCGTCTCCATCAGCGATGGCGCTTTTACAGTCGCCGGCTGTGTCCTGACCGGGCTGTCGATCTGGTTGGTCCAAGACCCGCTGCAGACCGTATTCTATGCACTTGCAGCCGCAAATGTGTTCGGCATTTTCGTCCTGGTCCGCCTGGCTCGGCGCTCGCTTCGCATCAGCTTCCGCATGCCGACGCGCCGACGCTATGTCAGGCTCTGGCCCCAACTGCGCTGGTCGGCATTCAGCGCGACCACCACCAACATCCAGGGTCAATGTCTGGCGCTGCTGGTCGCCGGCATTGCCGGGCCAGCCGCCTACGCACCGCTGGCGGCGGTTCTGGTGCTGTTTGCTCCGCTGCGCATCATCAGCCTTGCATTCGTCAACATGACGCAGCCGGATCTCGCCAGGCTGATGCGGAACAATGAAACAGGCCGTGTCTGGACGCAGGCCAAGATCTGGGCGCTCGTCATGGGGCTCGGCGGCCTTGCTTATGGATGTGCGATCATGTTCGTCCTGCCGATGATAAAATCCCAGGCTCTCCAGGACGCTTCGACCTGGTTCATCGGGCTTTTCGTGATCGCGAATTTTGTCCCGATCATGCTCTATATCATGCCCCGCATCGTGCTTGAGATACTCGGCGATTTTCGGATCGTCGCGTTCATCACCACGGGCGGCGCGGTCGTCGGGCTGGCGCTGATCGCGGCCCTGCTGGCAATCGCGTCTCCGCCGTGGGCGTTGTTGGGTTCCGCCGTCTCGGAGATGTTCGTGCTCGTGGCATCGTGGTATTTCGCGCATCACCGCATGTGGAATATCGAGCATCCCGATGAGGCGCGCGACAGCCGGTTGGGCGCGTGGCGGCGGACGCTGCCGTTCGCTACGGCAAAGCGATAGGAAAAAACATGGCAGTCCAGGCGGTGCAAATTGCTGCGGTGACCGGCTCGCCCGATGGCCAGTCCTCCCATCCGGCCACCGTCGTCGCCATCGATGCCTACACGGCGCGGCTCCACACCAGCTTGGAAGCGGTGAGGCCGCTCTGGCTGCGCCTCCAGGCGGACGGTGTGTGCACCGCCCACCAGAATTATGCCTGGGCCGAGGGGATCGTCGCGCGGCTAATGCCGGAAGGTGCGGAACTGCTCATCGTGGAGGTAAACGATGCCGTGACGGGCGCGCCGCGAATGCTGGTGCCGCTGATACGGCGGCCGGCCTTCCGCCATCGGGTGATCGAATGGCTGAGCTGTGGCGTTTGCGACTATTCGGCACCGCTGCTGGCCGATGCCAGCCCGTGGACGATGCAATCGGCGCAGGCCGCGTGGGCTGCGGTGCGTTCCGTGCTGCCGCCGGCGGACCGCATCCAGATCACGGGAATTCCGCAATCGATCAGCGGCATCGCCAACCCTCTGGCCTTGCTCGCAGCCACGCGCGATTCCCTGCATACCAGCTTCGGCCTCGCCATCGACGGCGACCCGGAAACCGTGCTCAAGCGCCTATGCCGGCCATCCTTCGTCAAGGCCTTCAACAAGGACTGGCGCCGCCTCGAACGGCTTGGCGACGTGGAACTGGTCGAAGCCAACACGCCGGCCCTGGTGGAGGTCATCTTCGGCGGCCTGGTCCGGATGCGGCTCAGCCGCTTTCGCGAACTGGGCCGCTTCGACCTGCTGACACAGGCGACGGCTGTCGATTTCTATCGAAACGCCGCTCTCGAGGGCCTGTCGGATGGATCGGTGCGGCTCTTCGGGTTGCGTGTTGGTGAAGCTCTGATCGCGGTACAATACCTGCTGATCCATCAAGTCACCGTTCATGCTCTGCTGATCTCAATCGATCAGGGCGCGGTGCCCAATGTCTCGCCGGGACTTCTGATCATGGGCAAGTTGATGAGTTGGGCGCGCGGCCGCGGTTTCGATTATTTCGACCTGTCGGTCGGCAACCAGAGTTATAAGGAACATATGGGTGCCGTGGGTTCGGGCCTGCGCGAGCTTTGCCACGGGATTACGGTGCGAGGCAGCGCCGTGAGCGCAGCCATCGAGGTCCGCAACCGGACCGAGGTGTTCGTGCGCTCCAAACCTCGGCTGCTGAAGAGGCTCCAGGGACTGATGCGGGACTTGCGGCGCCTGCGTGGGGGATCGGAATGACGGGAGAAGCATGTGGCAAGCTACGCGGCGCGAACGACTCCGATAAGGGATTTGCCCGGTGGGCGGTTTTCCCCGACTGTCGCCAACGCTGATGCAACCGCGCACTTCACGGCTCGGCTGCACACCAGTTTCGATACCGTAAGGCTGCTATGGCTGCTGCTTGAGGCGCACGGCGTCTGCACTGCCCATCAGCACTATGCCTGGGTCGAAGGAATCGCCGCACGGCTGATGCCCAAGGACGCGGACCTGGTCGTCATCGAGGTGAGTGACGCCGTGACCGGCGCGCCGGCCATGCTGCTGCCGCTGATGCGGCGCCGGGCCCTCGGCCACCACGTCATCGAATGGCTGAGCTGCCGCGTGTGCGACTACTCGGTGCCGCTGCTGGCGGATGGGAGAGCGTGGACCAGGCAGAGTGCCGACGCCATGTGGGCGGCGGTCCGTGCCGTTCTGCCACCGGCGGATCGCATCCATATCGCCGGGATCCCGCAGCAGATCCACGGCCTGGTCAATCCGCTGGCACTGCTTTCGGTGGCGCGCGACTCCATCCAGGTCACCTCCGGCCTCGTCCTGCATGGCGACCCGGAGACGCTCATCAAGCGGATCTGCAAGCCGTCCTTTGCCAAGGCCTTCCGCAAGCATTGCCGCGGCTTCGAACAGCTTGGGGGCCTCGCTCTGGTCGAGGCCGACACGCCGGATCTGACCGAGGAGCTCCTGGATGTGCTGCTGGAACTGCGGCTGAAGCGTTTTCGTGAGCTTGGGCGTGTCGATCTCCTGACGCAGGTCCCGGTCGTCGATTTCTACCGCGCCGCGGCGCTGCAAGGCCTGTCGAATGGATCGGTGCGGCTCTTCGGTCTACGCGTCGGTGAAGCCTGGCTCGCCTCCATCTATGTGCTGGTCAGAAAAGGCACACTTCACGCCCTCCTGCTGGGCATCGACCAGAATGCGGTCGCCAATGTCTCACCCGGCCTGACGACGATGGGCAAGCTGATGATGTGGGGATGCGAGCGGGGCTTCGACTATTTCGACCTGTCGGTCGGCGGCCAGGGCTACAAGCAACATATTGGTGCCGCGAGTTCGGTTCTGGCCGAGATCTGCGAACCGGTGACGGTGCGGGGCAGGGCTGCGAACGCAGCCATTCTGCTGCGCAGCCGGGTCGAAGGCATGACGCGGTGTCGCCCACGGCTGCTCAAAGGCGTTCAGGGCCTGGCGCGCCGCTTGCGGTGATTGAGGGACTGAGGACGAGCGTTTGCCGGTCCTGCCGACGACCGATGCAAAGAGGCACCAAGGCCGGCAAGGTTGTTGACAGGGTTGGTTGGCTCTATATTTGAAAGCGCGCTTGACGTTCAGAAATGAGTGTCGTCGGCAGATTTTCTCAAATTGGCGTTTTCGGCAGATCATCTCGATGAATGCAAGTTTAGGAGATGGGATTCGTTCCATCCTCATTATTCAAACGAAGTACATTGGAGATGTCGTTCTGACATCTGCTTTGGTTCGCAATCTGCGTCTTTCTTATCCACAAGCATCGGTAACCATGCTTTGTGCGCCGGGACTCAAGCAGTTCATCGTCGCGCAAGGGATCGCCGATGTTGCCGTTGGCTTTGAATCCCGCGGCAGAGGAAGGACTCTGCTCAAGCGTTTGAGCGACTATCGTGGCGTCATCTCTGATCTGCGGCGTCGAAAATTCGATCTTAGCATCGACCTTGCCGATTCAAAAACCTCGCGGATAATGCATCGTTTGATCGGCGCTCCACTTCGCGTCGGCTTCGATCCTTCCGAGCATCCGATGAAGTTCTGGGAAATCCAGCTTGCAAACGTTCTCGCCGCGACTTTCGGACAGGGTGGCCCCCATTATCTCTACAGGAACCTGTCTCCACTCCACGCGCTTGGGTTGGATTGTCAGGACCCAACGCCTCGGCTGCAGCCGAACGGGACCGCCCAGGAAGAGTGTGCCAGGATTCTTGCGGAAAACGCTTTGGCAAAGAAGTCATATGTGGCCGTGCATGCCGGCGCTAGGTTCGAAGGGCGTTGTTGGCCGCCGCAACATTTTGCTGCGGTCATCGACGAGGTATACGCCAAAACCGGGTTGCGATCTCTGCTCGTTGGTGGGCCGGACGAGGGGCTTGCCGCGCAAAGGATCCTTGAAGTGGCAGCGTCGCCGGTCGCCAGTGTCGTCGGAAAGGCCTCGCTTGAAGTCCTGACGGCATTGTTGGCCGAAGCATCAATCTTTCTAGGCAATGAGAGCGGCCCGATGCACATCGCGGCATCTGTCGGAACTCCAGCGGTGGGGTTGTACGGCCTGACGTCGCCCGAGCAATGGGGCCCGTTCGGTGTCCCGAACCGGACGCTCCAGCCGGTCATGCCCTGTCCATGCATCGCTCCAGGTGTTTGTAAAGAAAACAACCCCGGTGGGGTCTATTGTGTGCAGCGGCTTCAGGTTGCCGAGGTCGCGGCAGCGACACTCGATCTCATCGGGGAAGTCCGAAAATCCACTCATTCGGGTATGCCGGCCGCTTCGTAGGCTGGCGGCAACAGGCACGATCACGCGCGGCTTCGTCTTCGCGCGCTTCACATCGTGATTCAGGCCGAGACCCGAGCATCTTCAAAAGACTGCAAAATTTAACCGGACTGCAACCTGCACTGCCACGAAAATTGACAGGACACCTCGTCTCCGGCATCCTTGGAGCCAGTCGCAAGGCCGCCGACAGCGGCCGTGTTGCGTGTCAGGCGACCGAGGGCAGTGTCATGTTCAGTCCCGTCACAGGTCAGAATTCCAAACGCGCCGCGGTGCGCAAAGCGCTCGATCGTCACAAGGTCTACATCACCGAGCAGCGTTTTTCGGAGGGCACCTACCAAGCCCGGGTTCTGGTCGATGGCGAGGCCTATTGGGTCGACGAATTCCGGCTGAGCCAGTTGCAGCAAGGGCTGTCGCCGGCGGAGCTCGAGTTGACGCCGGCCGCTGACGATTGAGAGCGTGACTGGCTTGTTCCTGGCCGCCGTGCTTCGATCTTTGCGATGACAACTCCACCAAAGCTCAAAGCCTATCGCGCCAAACGCGAATTCGCCAAGACGCCGGAGCCGGTTGGCGGGCTCGTCAGCAGCGACGGTAACCGCTTCGTCGTGCACAAGCACCACGCCACCGCAGACCATTATGATCTGCGACTGCAGGTCGGCGATGTCTTGAAGAGCTGGGCGGTGCCGCGCGGGCCTTCGCTCAATCCGGCCGACAAAAGGCTGGCGGTCGAGACCGAGGATCATCCGCTCGAATATATCGACTTCGAGGGTGTCATTCCCGAAGGCGAGTATGGCGGCGGGCCGATGATCGTCTGGGACACCGGCAGCTGGGCGCCGATGGACGATGTCGAAAAGAGCTTGCGCACCGGCGCCTTCAAGTTCCGGCTGGCCGGCGACAAGCTCAATGGCGGCTGGATGCTGACACGGCTGAAACCGAAACCCGGCGAGGACGAAAACAAGAAGAACTGGCTGCTGTTCAAGGAGCGCGACCTCGCCGCCGACACCGCGCTTGACATCCTCACGGCCCGGCCGGAGAGCGTCAAATCCGGATTGCGCATCGAGGAGCTGGCGGCGCCGGCAAAGCCCGCCGCCAAACCCGCGCCCAGACAGGGATCGCTGAAGCCCGGCACGCTGCCGGGCGCCTTCAAGGCCCCCATGCTTGCCCGTATCGAGCCGCAGCTGGCGACGCAGGTGCCAAAACCACCCGATGGCGAAGACACCAAACAAGTCTGGCTGCACGAGATCAAATTCGACGGCTACCGCACCATGGCGCATCTCACTGACGGCGTGGTCAAGCTGATCACCCGTGGCGGCATCGACTGGACGAAGCGTTATGGCGACCTGCCGCATGCGTTCGCCAAACTGCCGTGCCGCGACGCCATCATCGATGGCGAGATCGTGGTGCTCGACGCCCGGGGCATCAGCCGTTTCGCGCTGCTGCAGGATGCGCTGGCCGAGGGCGCCGGCAGCAAGCTCCATTTCTACGCCTTCGATCTTCTCCATCTCGACGGCTGGGACCTGACCAAGGCGCCGCTGGTCCGGCGC
>NZ_RZRP01000302.1:0-6763 GCF_003997795.1 Mesorhizobium sp. M7A.F.Ca.US.005.03.2.1
AGCAGCGACGTGGCGGCGAGACCCTCCTTGGGGAAGGGTGAAGCGAAGACTCCCATGAGCGCCAGCGGCCATAGTGTCGCCAAGCAGAGGCATGCGGCAACGGCGAAACTGGCGAACGGCGTCGGCATCTCATCGACGCCGCGAAAGCCGACCACGGCACGGGCGCAGGAGGCCGCATCCTGGCCCGGCCAGATGCCGCCAAGACTCCAATAGACATGCAGCGCGGTGATCAGGAGCAGAACAGTCGAAAGCGAGAAGGCGAGAAAAATCATGAGCGGAACAGTCGCGAATATTGGGTTTCATGCTTCATCGCCATGACATCGGAGACGAAGGCGCAGCCACCGAGATCGTCGAGTGTCGAGCGCGCGGCGCGGCTTGCGGTCGCCAGGGCCAGCGGCTCGAAGCCGGCTAACAACGTGGTCGCGCCGCTCTGGCCGACGATGCCAAGCCGGATCGCTGCCTGCACAAGGTTGGAGAAGAAGGTTTGCAGGAAGGCTGACAGCGCATCCTGAAGCGCGATGCCGTTGCCACCCGCAATGGCGCCGACGGCGACGCAATAGGCGCATTCGGCCGGCAGGCGCTCCAGCACCGGATTAGGCCAGGCGGCCGCCGCTTTGAGGAAGGCTCCACCCTGCAGCATGGTCTCGGTATGGCGTTCGCGCGAGCCGGCCAGGGCTTCGGCGAGTGCCGCCACTTCATCGAGATCACCGGTGCCGCATGCCCGGCGCCAGCTCTCGGCGAACAGCACGGCGTCGTTCCAGCCCGAGCCCATCTCGACCAGCGTCTCCAGCCAGCCGGCGAGGCTCCCGGCATCGGCAACCAACCCGTCATGCACCGCCCGCTCGAGACCATGGCTGTAGGAAAAGCCGCCGACCGGAAAGGCAGGCGACAGCCACGCCATCAGCCGCAGCAGGGCGATGTTCGAAGGCTGGTCAGTCATGATCGTGGTGATGGCCGGCATGACTGTGCGAATGGGAACGCGCTTCGCCATGAGAATGGCTGTGCGCTTCGGCGTGGCTGTGGGCATGCGCATGGCCGTGATCGTGGCTTTGCCCGCCATGCCCGGAATAGGCGCCGCGCACCGGCTTGAACGGTTCGGAAACGTCGGTCACGGTGGCGCCCAGCCCCTCCAGCATCGCCTTGATGACATGGTCGCGCAGGATGAGGATGCGTCCGGCCTCGATGCCTGCCGCGAGATGGCGGTTGCCGATATGCCAGGCGAGTTCGGCCAGATGCACGCCATCGCGGGCGCGGATGTCGTAGACCTCTTCCGGTGCCGCGATGATCTCGATATGGCCGCCATTCTCCAGCACCAGCCGGTCGCCATCGTTCAAGGCGACGGGTTCGGGCAGGTCGACCAGCACCTTGCCGCCGTCGGCAAGTTCGATGGCCCGGCGGCGCAGATGCCGCTCGTCATGGGCGAGAATGGCCCGGCCGGACGGTAGGGTGGTTCCGGCAGCGCCGGCGGACAGCACCGAGACGGCGCGCGGGAATTTGGTGAAGTCGGTGTTGAGGTTGAGCTTCATTTCATGGATTTCCCATTTGCTTGTGCCCGCACACGCGCGATCCAACGGCCTTGTACATGTCGAACCCTGCCTTTCCCCAACAAGCTAGATCATCGCGTTCGTTCAGACGATGGTGTCGAAGAGCCGCAGGATGAACGATATCTGATAGATAAGCGCCGCCGTGACAAAGGCGATGTGGAAGCGGCGGTCGCGCACCAGGATCGCGATGATGCAGAGCGCGACGAAGACCGGCGTGCGGAACAGATACTCGCTGCCGAAGCGGGCGAAATGCTCCGGCCCCTTCAGCAGCGTGTCGACCACGTCGAGCAGATAGGTCGCCGCCAGCAGGCCGAAGAACCACGCCCGGCGCGAATAGAAGAAATCCTCGTAGCTGGTGTAGTCCAGCATCGAATCTGGGAACAAAAGCGCGCACAGCAGGAACAGCGTGATCGCGTAGAAAATGATGAACAAATATTTGCCGAAGGTCCAGATCTCGACGGCGTAGAGGCCGAACTCCCACCACCAGAAATGCACCAGCATCAGGAGCACCGAGACGACCCAGGCCAGATGCACGGTATAGAGCTTGTACTGGCCGGGATGCTGGACGATGCGCGCCACCCCCGACAGCAGGCGGGCGACACCAAGCCCGATCACCATGCCCATGACGATGCGGATGTGCGGGAAGATGTCGTGGGCGGAAGCGATTTCGGTGGTCATGCTCGATCACAATGCAGCTGTTGGTTGGCCGCATAGTGCTGCCTTCCACCAAGGGCTGCAACGGATAATGCTCGCCCGGTGGAAGCGCCGCTTCAAAACAGAAAATACCGTTGCGCCATCGGCAGCACCGTCGCCGGCTCACAGGTCAGCAACTCGCCGTCGGCGCGCACCTCGTAGGTTTCCGGATCGACCTCGACATGCGGCGTGGCGTCGTTGAGCACCATCGAATGCTTGCCGATGCCGCCGCGGGTGTTTTCGACGGCGACGAACTGCTTGTCGACACCGAGCCTGCCATGCAGTCCCGACTCGAGCGCTGCCTTCGAAACGAAGGTCACCGACGAGTTGGTCCTGGCCTTGCCATAGGCGCCGAACATCGGCCGGTAATGCATCGGCTGCGGCGTCGGGATCGAGGCGTTGGGGTCGCCCATCGGGGCGGCGGCGATCATGCCGCCGATCAGCACCATGTCCGGCTTGACGCCGAAGAAGGCCGGGTTCCACAGCACCAGGTCGGCGCGTTTGCCAACCGCGATCGAGCCGATGTCTTTCGACAGCCCATGCGCGATGGCCGGGTTGATCGTGTATTTGGCGATGTAGCGGCGGACGCGGAAATTGTCGTTGTTGCCGGTCTCCTGCGGCAGCGAGCCGCGCTGGCGTTTCATCTTGTCGGCGGTCTGCCAGGTCCGGATCGCGACTTCGCCGACGCGGCCCATGGCCTGCGAATCCGACGAGATGATCGAGAAGGCGCCGATGTCGTGCAAAATGTCTTCCGCCGCGATGGTCTCCTTGCGGATGCGGCTTTCGGCAAAGGCGATGTCTTCGGGGATCGACGGCGACAGATGATGGCAGACCATCAGCATGTCGAGATGCTCGGCCAGCGTGTTGACCGTGTAGGGCCGCGTCGGATTGGTCGAGGACGGGATGACGTTGGGCAGGCCGCAGACCTTGATGATGTCGGGCGCGTGGCCGCCGCCGGCGCCCTCGGTGTGGAAGGCGTGGATGGTGCGGCCCTTGATGGCGGCGACCGTGTTCTCGACAAAGCCGGATTCGTTCAGTGTGTCGGTGTGGATCATCACCTGCACGTCGTAATCGTCGGCGACCGACAGGCAGCAATCGATGGCCGCCGGCGTCGTGCCCCAGTCCTCGTGCAGCTTCAGCGAGCAGGCGCCGCCCAGCACCATTTCCTCGAGCGCGGCGGGCAGCGAGGCATTGCCCTTGCCCGACAGGCCGATGTTCATCGGAAAGGCGTCGAAGGACTGGATCATGCGGGCCATGTGCCATGGCCCCGGCGTGCAGGTGGTGGCCAGCGTGCCGTGCGCCGGGCCCGTGCCGCCGCCGAGCATGGTGGTGATGCCTGACATCAGCGCTTCCTCGATCTGCTGCGGGCAGATGAAGTGGATATGCGCGTCGAAGCCGCCTGATGTCAGGATCTTGCCTTCGCCGGCGATGATCTCGGTGCCGGGGCCGATGATGATGGTGACGCCATCCTGCGTGTCCGGATTGCCGGCCTTGCCGATGGCCGCGATGCGCCCGTCCCTGAGGCCGATGTCGGCCTTGAAGATGCCTGCACTGGCATCGATCACCAGCGCGTTGGTGATCACGGTATCGACGGCGCCTTGCGCCCTGGAAACCTGGCTCTGGCCCATGCCGTCGCGGATCACCTTGCCGCCGCCGAATTTCACCTCTTCGCCATGGATGGTGAGATCCTTCTCGACCTCGATGAACAGTTCGGTGTCGGCAAGCCGTACTCTGTCGCCGACCGTCGGGCCGTACATCTGCGCGTAGGCGGCGCGGGTAATTCTGGCCATCAGCGATTGCTCCCGAAATGCGGTTTGCCGAAATGCGGTTGGATTGAAGCGCGGCTGCACATTGCTGCCATCCTATGGTCACGCAATGACCTGCTGGGCGACACCTTCTGATCCCATTTGGCGGTTGAGGTTAGGGCGTCACCCCAGACCGACCGTTTGCCAATCGATGGAAAGGAAAATCCATGCGCAAAACGATAGTTCTTGCCGCCGCCGCCAGCCTGATGCTGGCGGGCGCCGCCAGTGCCCAGCAGCAACCCGCGCCACAGCCCGCTCCGGCGCCGGCAACGCCTGCTCCAGCCACGCCCCAGGCTCAGCCCGCGGTGCCGACGATCCAGAGCGTCAACATCGTCGACATCACGGAGCTGCCAAAGGACACCCAGACGCAGGTCAACCAGGTGATCGCCCAGCGCGGCGATGACGGCTTGAAGAAACTGCGCAGCTCGATCGACGCCACACCCAAGGTCAAGTCGGCGCTCGAGGCCAAGGGAATGACCTCGGCGCAGGTGGTCGCAGCCAGTATGGAACCCAATGGCGCACTGACCCTGATCACCAAGAAGGCGAGCTGACGCCACGGCATGGCGGGCCGGCATCCGGCCGGCCGGCCGCATCGGGAAAGGAACCTTCGCCGGGCCGGATTCGTTTTGTTCTTTTCGCGCTAACCCGCGCCCCGAAACGATTTCTCTCAGGAGCGAGCGATGGCGATCACTTCTTTCTCGACCAGAATGCAGGCAGTCGCCGCCATGACGTTCCTGGCGGCGGCTGGTCCTGCTGCCGGACTGAAGGCGCAAGGACTGGAAAGCACGGAGACCGTCAATCGCATCGTCGGCTCGCAGGTCAAGCAGGAAGAGGCCAAGGCCAACACCGAGGCCGGCAACGTCAACACGGCGATCGACCGCACGCGTGAAAACATCGGCACGGTGCGCAAGACATCCAAGCTCGACAAGGTCGACATCGTGTTCCTCACCGACGCCGCGCGCAGCGAAGGCGGCCCGCCGCCGGAGATCGAGGCCAAGGTCAAGCAGCATCAGGACGACATTACGGAGCTGCGCAAGGAGATCGAGGCCAACGCGCTGCTGTTCAACGCCATCGAATCGCGGCGCGTGCAGGCGCAGGATGTCCTCGCCGTCGAATTCGACAATCCCGGAAAGATCGTCATCTACGCCGCGGCCAAGCCATCGAACTGAGCTGAGCGCGCCGGAAGATCTCACAGCTTGCCCATCACCTTCTGCTGAAATCCGTAGACCTCGCGCTTGCCGCCGAGCGGCACCAGCGTGACGTCGCGCTCCTGGCCCGGCTCGAAGCGCATGGCCGTGCCCGCGGCAATGTCGAGGCGCATGCCACGCGCCCGTTCGCGGTCGAATTTCAGCCCCTCATTGGTTTCGAAGAAATGGTAGTGGCTGCCGACCTGGATCGGCCGGTCGCCGCTGTTGGCGACTTTCAGGGTGACGGTCTGCAGGCCCTTGTTGAGCTCGATGTCGCCGCCCACCGTGATGATTTCACCGGGGATCATGGTCACCCTCACACGATGCCGAAGGCGAGACCGATGCCGATCGCCGCGCAGGCGGCACCGGCAGCGCGGGCCAGGCCACGAAACCGGATGCCGAGACCGAGACCGGTGGCGATGCCGGTGGCATGCAGCAACAGCGTGGCGATCGCAAAGCCGGCCATGTATTCAAGCCCGCCGGCATTCTCCGGCACCTCGGTGCCATGCGCGTGGCCGTGGAAAAGTGCGAACAGGCCGATGATGGCGACGCCGGCCGAGACCGGCAGATCGATCGCCAGCGCCACCAGCAGTCCGAGTGTCACGACCGATGCCAGTATGCCCGGTTCGACGAAGGGCAGCGGCATATGCAGCATGCCCAGCGCGCCGCCGACCAGCATGACGCCGACAAAGGCAGCCGGCCAGGCAAGAACCGCCTTGCCGCCCTTGAGCGCCGCCCACAGCCCGACCGCGATCATCACCGTCATGTGATCGAGGCCGGAGAGCGGGTGCATGAAGCCGGCCGTGAAGGAGGAGGTGGTACCCAGGCCGACATGGGCATAGGCCGGCAGGGCGGCGGCCAGCAGCAGGATCGCCGACAGGCAGAGGCGTTTGGCGGATATCATTCTGTTTGCCTTTCGTTTTGCTCGGTCTGGTGTTCACGCCGCCTTGCGGGGGCCGCAGCCTTCGGCCTTGAGAACGCGTTTGGCTGACGCCGGATATTTCTTCAGCATCGCTGCCGGGCGGATCGGCCGCGCCGAAAAACCACCGCCGCAATTGGGGCAGATGCCGCCCAACACCTGTTCCACGCATCCGGCGCAAAAGGTGCACTCGAAGGTGCAGATCAGCGCATCCGTCGCCTCGGGCGGCAGGTCCTTGTCGCAGCATTCGCAGTTGGGACGCAGCTCCAGCATCCTGTCCTCCTCAACGGATCGGTTCGTGCACGGTCACCAGCTTGGTGCCGTCGGGAAACGTCGCCTCGACCTGCACGTCATGGATCATCTCGGCGATGCCTTCCATGACTTGCGCGCGGCTGACGACATGAGCGCCGGCTTCCATCAGTTCGGCAACCGGACGGCCGTCGCGGGCGCCTTCGACGACGAAATCGGTGATCAGCGCAATCGCTTCCGGATGGTTGAGCTTGACGCCGCGTTCGAGCCGCTTGCGCGCCACCATCGCCGCCATGGCGATCAGCAGCTTGTCCTTTTCCCTCGGCGTCAGGTTCATGCGTTTCCCTGGATTGGTAGAGGCAGGCC
>NZ_RZRP01000303.1:0-6759 GCF_003997795.1 Mesorhizobium sp. M7A.F.Ca.US.005.03.2.1
GACAGGTGCAGGGTCCGCTGGATGTCTCCGGCCTGATCACCCACCGCATCGGCATCGACGATTTTCAGATCGGTTTCGATGCGATGAAGAGCGGCAGTTCCGGCAAGGTGGTGATGGACTGGTAGGGATTGCCTTGGCCGCTATTCAGGAAAAGCTGACGACAGCACCTCTGGTCCGCCGGACATTTTCCAACTAGGGGAACATGGCTGGGTGGAGAGCTATGGCTCCGCTACGTGCGCTCGCTAATCATATACGGCGACGTATCGCGGCCCACCCGGTGACGGTCGATGGGGCAATTCGCTTCAGTCGATGACGGAAACCCGGTGAACCGATGCTGAGGCCCCGACGCGATCGTCTATTTCCTATGATCTGCGATTGAGGTCGAGGTGTTGCCGCTTTCAGCGGGTAAGATGCGATAGACGACTTCCGGTACCCTTCCGGTCAGCGAAAAGGAAGGCAACGAGCCGCATTGCCTCAAGCAAAATGTTACCAATAGTGTCCTGTTCCAAAGGGGATGGACAGGTCGTGCCATTCCGGTTCGGGGGAAGGATGGCGCGGCTCAGCATGGCGACACGGTGAAGCGGCGATCGTGGAGCTTTATTGCGGCGTTGACAAGCGGCGCATTCTGGATGAGTTCGAGGCGGTAACCGGCTATTATTCGCAAGCGCGCGATCCGTCTTATGAACCGTCGTGAGCAGAGGCCGTCTGCGGGCAAGAGCCGCAGCCGCTGTTACGGCAGCGATGTCCGCGACGCGCTCATCGTGTTGTGGGAGGATTCGGAGCGGCTGGGTCCGCATCGACGCTCGCGGCGGCCAGCGCCGCCGGGCAGGAATGAGTTCGCAGTTCGCCGCTCGGTGCCAGCCCGCACCTTCGGCGATTGGAAAGATCCGCCGCCCGGCTTTGTTGAGCGCATTCGGGCACGTCTTCGTCAGGGAGCTTCGTGCAGACGATGGTGCTGACCGGATTGCCGCCGGCTGGACCGATTGCATTCCGCTCCGCACGCGCGACAGCGGCAATGTGATCATGGCGATCAAGCAGGCCCGCTCCCGGTTTCGCTGACCCTGTGCTGCTGTTTGCCGGCATCCGCCCGCACAGGAAGAGCTTGTAAAAGTGCGGAAATCGAGGAGCCGTTGGTCGTCGATCTTCAGCCTGAACGCGGTCGTTTGCTGGTGCCGCAAATCGGCTGTTGCATGTACATCCCTGTCAGACGTCAGTTTTCCTCGCCTATTTTGGTGTCGAGCGCGAAGTGCTCCAACCAGATTGCAAGGCTTTTTGGAAATGAGAGCGGCTTTGCGCAGGGCGCTCCGTTGTTGAGCATTCAAGCTACCAAGCCAATGACGCGCAGGTTCCACCAGGCTCGCCAGCCTTGAAGGACAGCGAAAAAAGCAGAGCACGACAGACACAACAGTGCATCAGGACGCCGCAGTCGTTGAAGATGGTGCGCTGCATCCATACCGTGGATGCATTCGATCCAAATAATCGATTTGTTCAATCAGTTTCTCGAAAGCTAACCCTACCCTCTGTGGGAATCGGGCTCTGAGCCGCGACGCTGCCTTGCGAGCGCAGGGGCTGCACGTAGGAGAGATGATGCAACGAGAAATCGCACGCGGGTTGCTGGCCTCGTGGGTTCGCCGACCGGCGTATTTGAGCCCGTCAGTTGGTCCTCACCCGCGCCTATTGCCACCGAGCGACTTGCATGTCCCTCCGACTCGGACCAGTTCCGAGAGCTGCGACGAGTTGCGCGCCGTGTGCTCCGATCAGATGGCCGCCGGTGACGCGTTCGATGGGCCGTCCCTCTTCGAGAGGAGATGAAATGCGAACGCTGCTCGTGGATCATCATGCGGATCTTGCGCGCGCCATGCGACTTGCGCTCGGGGATGGCGGCTTCGTCGTTGATGTCGTTGGTACTCTGGAACTGGCTTCGAGTGCATTTTCTTGCGCCAGCTATGAAATTCTCCTGCTGGAATTGGCTCTGCCAGATGGCGATGGCTTGGGTTGGCTGAGGCAGTTGAGGACCCACGGGCATTCAGTTCCTGCCGTCATTATGAGCAGCCTTAACGATCTCGATAAGCGAATTGCGATCTTCAACGGTGGTGCGGACGACTTTCTGCTCAAACCCATCTCTACCGATGAGCTTATTGCCAGAATGAGAGCCATTCTGCGCCGGGCGACACAGATGACCGACCTGAGGCTCGTATTTGGCAATCTCGACTTTGATCCGGTCGCCCGCCAGGTTTTCGTTGATGGGCACCCAATGATGATCGCACGTCGCGAACTCTGTGTTCTAGAGCACCTGCTTAACCGGGCAGGCCGCATCGTGCCCCGTGCGCAATTGGAAGATCACCTCTATTCATTCAACGACGACGTGTCTGCCAACGCGCTTGAAGTCGGAATTTATCGTTTACGGGGACATCTGACCAGATCAGGTGCAACGCCACGGATCAAGACCATCCGAGGCATTGGTTACATCCTAGAATTGACTGACGCCTCGTCCGCATAGTTTGTCGAATCGAAAGAAGATCTATTTTGCTGATCCTTCAACATCCTTGCGCTGCGCTCAATTGGCGGGCGATCGCCAACAAGGTTACAAGACCTGCAGTGCCCCGTTACCTGGGCCATCTCCTCTGCGCGCTTATTGTGACTTTCCCACTTGGTGTCGCGGCGCAAAACAAGCAGGACAAAGGCCCGCCGCATGCGGCTTCGAATAGCATCAACGCCACGCTGACCCTTTCCTCTTCGCTCGGGGAGACCGTTCATCTGCCCGGGCCAGCCACGACCATCTTTGTTGCTGACCCCACGATCGCGGATTTTCAGGCGCCATCGAGCAAAACAATCTTCGTCTTTGGCAAGAAATCGGGGCGGACCAGCCTATTCGCCTTGGATGGCAATGGCGAGCCTCTCGCCGAATTGCGTATCGTTGTCACGCAACCGATCGGGGATTTACGCGCCATGTTGCGGGAGCAGGTCGGCGACTATCCCATCCGCGTCAACTATACGCCGCGCGGCGCAATCCTTAGCGGGACGGCGCCCGACGCAGAGGTCGCCGACACCGCAAAAAGAGTCACTGAGCAATATCTGGGCGACGGAGCGCAAGTCGTCAACAACATCAAGGTCGCTGGATCCCTGCAAGTTAACCTCAGCGTGCGCGTAGCCGAAGTCTCACGCAGCGCCATGAAGTCACTCGGCGTCAACTTGTCCGCCTTCGGTCAAATCGGCAATTTCAAAGTGGGCGTTCTAAGCGGAAGCGCTGCAAGCGCTGGGTCTGGTTCAACCCAGGGTGGCGGTACAGCAGAAATCGGATTCGACAACGGTGCCGTCAACGTCAGCGCGGTTCTCGACGCGCTCGCCAAGGAGCATATAGCTTCCGTCCTGGCTGAGCCGAACCTCACCGCTATGTCGGGTGAAAAGGCCAGCTTTCTCGCGGGCGGCGAATTTCCCATTCCTGTCCTGCAGGAAAACAGGCAGGTATCGGTTGAATTCCGTCACTTCGGCGTCAGTCTGGAATTTGTGCCGACAGTTCTCAGCAACAATCAAATCAACATTCACGTAACGCCCGAAGTCAGTGAACTGTCGACGCAAGGTGCCGTGCAAATCAACGGAATTTCCGTGCCGGCAGTTTCCACGCGCCGAGCCGATACGGTCGTCGAACTCGCCAGCGGCCAGAGCTTCGCAATCGGCGGTCTAATCAGGCGGAACGTCAACAATGATGTCAGGGCCTTTCCCTGGCTCGGAGAACTGGCGATCCTGGGACCGCTTTTTCGCTCGACCTCGTTTCAAAAAGAGGAGTCAGAACTGGTCATTCTAGTTACGCCTTACATTGTAAGACCAGGCTCCAACCCAAACCAGATGAGCGCACCGACCGAGCGGGCGGCACCGGCTTTGAACGGAGGGGGCGCTCCGACGAATTCCGTGACAAGTCCCCCGCGAGACCGCGCTGCTATCCGTGCGGGCGCGCCAAGCGCCCAGGGCGGTCTCGGCTTCATCATCGAATAGTGTCATCCAAAGATGTTGCGTTTTATAATCCTCTTTGTCGCTCTGGCACCAAGCGTAAGTGGCTGCACAAGCACTACGCCAGTTGATGTCGAACCATCGGCACCAATGCTTGTCCGAGAGGAGACCACCGTCCTGACGTTGCAAAGCCTGCGCGCTTCCGAACGGCAGCGTTTGCGTGTTTTCCTAGACAAGGCCAGTCGCGGCCGGTTCGATGCCATCCACCTCCTCATCAGCGGTTCGCCCCAGCTCAGCGCAGGGGTAGCCCATCAGGCCAGGCAGTTGGCAATCGAAGAAGACAACATTCAATTGCGCGATCAACACGACGCCGGCTCAGTGCGAATTGAGGCGATTGTCTATCACGCCCGTCCGCCGGTCTGTCCCTCATATGGTGCCTTACCCAATGAAGAATCCTTCAAACAGCCGCTTGGTTGTTCGACAGGACATAACCTGGCCGTGATGGTCAACGATCCGCGCGATCTGCTCGACAATCAGGCCGTCAAGGCCGGCGATGGCGATCGTGCTTCTGTACCAGTTGCAACTTACAGAACATTCGGGACGGATAAAGGTGGCTGATACCGCCCTTATCTCGGCAGCACTCCTACCGGAGATTGAAAGCTTCCAATCGCGTCCTGATCTAAAATAAAAGGAACCGCTGGATGCAATATAGGCGCTATATCGAGGGCCTTAGGGCCGTTGCTGTACTTCCGGTCGTACTCTTTCATTTCGGAATTTCGGCGATCCCGGGTGGCTTTAGCGGGGTCGATATCTTCTTCGTCATCTCCGGCTACCTAACCAGCGGAAGCCTCCTGGATGACCTTGAACGCGGCCAATTTTCCATCGTCAACTTCTACTGGCGCCGTGCCCGGCGCATTCTGCCGGCGCTCGTCTTTGTGATGCTTCTCACCTGCATTGCGGCATTGTTCATTCTTCTGCCACCGGATCTGCGCGGATTCAGTCTTAGCATCATAGCTACCTCGACCTTCTGGTCGAACGTTTTCTTCTGGAAAACGTCAAGTTACTTCTCTATCGATGCCGCGCTTCTACCACTGTTGCACACTTGGCCGCTTTCCGTAGCGGAGCAGTACTACATCTTCGCACCAATCCTGATGTTCCTAATCTATCGCTACATCGGGAAGCGCTGGCTGACGACACTTCTTCCGATAATTCTCTGCAGCTTCGTAGTGGCGGTGATGGCGACATCGCTGGCACCCACCGCCGGATTCTATCTGCTGCCGACCCGAATCTGGGAACTCATGTTGGGCGCCCTGCTCATGCTCAAATGCCCCTCGCCGCTGGGCAACCGACTCCTGATGGAGTCGGTGGGGGTGGCCGGATTTGGCCTTCTCGCCATCGGGTTCTTCGCGATTTCGGCGAGTGATCCGTTCCCAGGCTACAACGCCTTGTATCCATGCATCGGAACGGCCCTTCTGATCTATGTTGGCCAAAATACCCCCTCGACGGTCGCCACCCGCATGCTCGAAGTCAGGCCGCTGGTCTGGATTGGGCTCATCTCGTATTCGTTGTATCTTGTTCACTGGCCTCTCAATGCGTTCGCGCACTATCTTTCGTTCCAAAAACTCGATCCGTTGATGACCGGTGCGATGTTGGTGGCAAGCCTCGCATTGGCTGCATTCTCCTGGAAGTTTGTAGAGCAGCCGTTTCGACAGAAGAGGGCCTTCACCTCCCCGGGGCCTATCTTCGCCTTTTCAGCGCTCGCGATCGTTGTCCTTTGTGCCGGCGGAGCGGCGGGGGCGCTCGGCAACGGCTTTCCGCAACGGTTTCCGGACTATGTCCAGCGGCGCATTTCCGTCGGGGACTGGAGGAATGGCATCTGTTTCAACGAGGGCACCAGCCGGATCGAAAGCTGGAATATGGAGGATTGCACGCGCACCAGCGGTTTTCCAACAACGGTTTTTTTGTGGGGCGACTCCTTCGCCGCGCACTATGTTTCCGGCTTGGGTGCTAACATAAATCGATTGCAGGCGAACATCGTTGAATATACGTACGCCAGCTGCGCGCCGATACTCTATTACTACCCGTACGATCGTCTTGATTGTGTCCGGTTCAATCGCAAGGCCTTGGACGTCATCTTGGAAGCGGACATCAAGACGGTTATCCTCAGCGGTAGATGGAGTGACTATGAGGTCAGAGGTTTCGACGGTCTTCAGCAAACAATCGCTACGCTTCGTGCCCTGGGCGTGCGCGTGTTTGTCATCGGCCAGTCTCCGCAGTTCCCAACTGACGTCCGGAAAATTGCGTTCTTCGCCAAGCGCCAAAATCTGGACGATACGTCCTGGCCGATCGCGATGGACCCCGACGTCAACGAACGTGTGCGCTCATTTACCAAAGGCGCCACATTCATCGATCCGCTGAAATTCCTGTGCAGCGCAGGACGCTGCGCCTATTTCGATAGAGGAGAGTTTTTATATTTCGACTATGGTCATTTCTCTTCAGCCGGCGCCACACTGGCAATCTCGAAATACTGGCCGGCTTTTGGCAAGGACAATGCTCTTCCTAAGACGAAGTAGCGGCTCAGCGGCTGACAAGCACCAGTACGGGTCCCAGTGATAGCTCCTGCTTCCGCAGCAGCCGCGACGATGGAGCTGTTCAGGTTTAAGGCCCCCCGATAGTGACCTAGGTGTGGAGCTTCAACAGGTTGTCCTCGATCAGGGCGAGGCGACTGATAGGCGTTTTTGACTTTAGGCTGCCATGTGGACGATGCCAATTGTATCTGTGCAGCCAGACAGGCAGTTCGGCGGCACGATG
>NZ_RZRP01000304.1:0-6732 GCF_003997795.1 Mesorhizobium sp. M7A.F.Ca.US.005.03.2.1
CGCCCCAGTAAGGATGTGCCGGGATCGTCGCGTGCCCCGGCGCGCCAGATCTATTAGCGTGGTGTATGTTCCATCAGAAGGGCGTCGCTGTCTCACGGCCAGCCTCGGCGGCTAAGCGCCTTAGCGCCTTAGCTCCTGGATCGGCCTTTCTTCGAAGCCTGGGGACCCTTGGCTTCGGCAGCAAGGCGTTGTTCTCGAAGTCGCGCAGTTTTCAAATAACGCGCCTCTCTCTCGGCCGCGTTAGCAACTTTTGCCTCGCGGTCTGCGCGCTCCAATCGGTCTTTGTCGACGCTTCGCTGGGACACTTTTGCCTCCTACCAGAAGACCGTTGAATTTACTGTTCGCTAAATTGTTCCCGTCAATCGGCGACTGCCTTCCTGACGCATGCCGACCCAGCCGCCGTCCGCAGCACCGATGGCCACGACGATCTCGTCGGCAGCCGGGCCGTCTGCGATCTGAAAATTGGCGGTGATGAAGTGTGAGCGGCGACCGTTCTCGCTCTTGTGCATCATCGGAAGCGACAGCAGCGCGCCAGGCGCGCTGCGTGTGTTGCAGAATTCGAGATAGGTCGTGCCGCCCACGAGGTGAAGGAAATTGCTTCTCGCCTCGCGGATAATGGCGTCATTAACATGGGCTAATGCGAGAGACCCTCCGAGAGGGTATTGGAGAGCTTAGCGAAAGGGCTGAACGATGACGATAGTCGAACTGGCTTTCGATTTGCTTGCGAAGAAGCTCGCCGCCCGCACCGGCATTTCCAGCGAAGAAGCTAGTGACCTCGTCGCCACTATGGGAGCTGATTGGTCGTCACTCGTGCGAGCAGCAAGGGTAATGAAAAAATACTCCGGTGTTGCCTGACCCGCTCGGCCTGGAAGGACTTCCTCCTCGAATGAGGGCACAAACGACCAGCTTGATGGGACGAATCGTCAGGCCATAACGGAGGCCGCGTGGCATGCGCATTTCCCAGAACGCCTCGATCACCTGCCAAGAAAACATGGCGGTGCGGGTCGCCCCAAACTCCCGACACAACGCCCGACCGCTGCCGAATGTTTCGTGGCCCGGCCCGACGGAGGTTCTCACTTCAGTGGCCTAACGATGCTTCTTGCGACTGCGTCTTGACGCAAGATGCCGCTCTCTCAGTTCCTGTTTTCAATCGGAATGACGCTCCACGCCGCATGAGGAACTGCCGTCATCAGACCAGGTCGTTGGTTTGTCGTTGCCGCCCAAACAGGACGGTCACCCCCAAGACCGATACGAATATTACCTGGTCAAGGTAGTTGCTATGTGGGCCCGCGCCACGGCGGTCAGCGCGGGCCCGTACGCTGCGCTGACCGGCGCTCACTTATCGCCTGCGAGCCACGATCCTAGATCAGCGCTTGGCGTTGTCACTCTCCGAGTCGGCCCGCGCGAGGAACTGCTCGGCTGTCGCTGGAATATGGCTTTTCAACCAGTCCGCCATCGCAACTTCCTCACGCAGATTCTCTTCGCAGAGCTGGGCGACCTCTGCTTCCCCTAGCGATTTGGCGGCGGCGATCAGGATTGTGTAGGAGGCGATTTCCATGTGCTCGAACGTGTAGCTTGCAAGCGATCCCTTCATCACTTCGTCCCCGGCGAACACCCCACTGAGCGACTGCGCCATTGCCGTCAGCTTGCCGCCGGCATCCTTCAGTGTGGAAGATCCTTGTCCGATGCGGTCAAGACAGGTTTCCAGCCGAGCAGCCTGCTGTCTGGTCTCCTGGATGTGCTGGCGAATCCGCTCGCTGAGCTCAGGATAGTTCTCTATCCGGTTCAGTTGCCCATTCAACATGGTTTCGGCCTGCTCCTCCATGGCGTGAGCATCCCTGAGCCATTGGACAAGCCATTCGCGTGATTCTGACATTTCATACCTCCTTCATGGGTCGGCCAGAACTTTCAAAGGGAGATATTGTTCCTCATCGGTTGAGCTGCGGAGTCAGCCTGTATTGCAGGCTCCTTGAGGTAGGCGCTGCAAGCGGGCGCTTGGCACCAGGAGAGAGTGGCGGGCGACGGGCATGGTCGCGGTGTCCGCGTTGGCAAAACGCATTCCTGCAGAAATGACGAAGCTGCTGCCTGCCGCGGGTTCCGTGATGGATGATCTCAATGAAGCGTTTCGCGTCGGCTCGCATTCCAATACCCGCGCCGCAATGTGTCAGGCTGTGTCTTGCCCGAGCGCCTTGGCCGTTGCCATTCGTCTTGCGAAATCAGCCCGTTGCCGGTGCGCCCCAGCAAGGCCTCCAGGTTCAACAACGGAGATCATATCGCGATGGAACGTCCCGGCGTTTCGCAGGTTGGTATTGGAGTTTCGCGCTAGGGAAAGAGCCATGACTTCTTCAGACAAGTCTTCAACTGACATATCACCCCGCCCCGAGAAATCGAGCGGCAGGACCCCGTCAAAGCCGGCGACACCTTCACCGGCCCCAGAGAAAATATCCGGAGCAGGCCCTGCGGTCGCCGAGCATTCGAAAGACGCCAAGGCGCCCAGAGGCGGGCGTCAACCTGGGGCCTATGTCAAGGATTAGATAGCCGAGCTGGGTTGCGTTTGTCTGGCCAATGCAGGAAGCGACGAGGAGGTTTTTATGCAGATGATGGGAGTTGTCGTCAGCCGAGACCAGGCTCCGGTCGTGGAATTTCGGGGCGAGGGAGGCGAGTGTATTACAGTTACCCTGCAGGCCGGGCATACTCTTCCCGACGATGAACTCATTGCAAAGGCCAGGGCCATGATGGTTCAGGTCGCTCAGTTCGGGACGGACCAGATCAACAATGCGGCGATGTCTGACGGGTCGTCGGCCGATGGGGTGATACAATCCGGAATGTCGGGATAGATAGCTTCGCTCGATGCAGGCCTGCTGCAAGGCCACGAGTCGGCAGCGGACGTGCAGTCATCAGCCAGAAGATGGCGAGAACGGTACGCAGGCAAGGCACGCAGATCGCACCCTCCAAAGCAGCGACACCGGTGATCATCGAAAAGCCGAGCGTGAGCGTTGGGGCTATCAAAGCTATGGAACAAAGCTTGCGCGCACTGGTTGGGGCCAAATTCAACGCTGTGGGGAGGGGATATGTCGCGTATCTTCAATCTTGGTTTGCCGGTCCTGCTTGGCGCTGCAACGTTCACGCTCAATGTTGCTTCGGACCCGCTGCCGCCGGATCTGACGTATCGTCCATTGCCAAGCTTGCCTTTTTCTTCGGTCAAGGAAACTGACGAGGCGCAAAAGCCGGCTGTGACACAACGGCAACGCGGCCTGCTCGAGAGCCGTTACGATCTGGCCGACCGGCCGATGCCCGGCGTCATGATGTCGGGCGGGCGCAAGGCTGTACAAGAAGGCTCGCGAGTGAAACTGCCGGCAGGCGAAACCTGGAGCAGCCTGGCAGCGAAAACCCCTCAGGAAATTCGTGATCGTGGTCTGTTGCCGCAAGGCTTCCTACCGTTGCCGCACGTCAAGCAGGCCGCCGGAGGTCAGGTCTTTCCTGAAAGTGAGATTAGAGAGATCGGCGCTGATGAAGGACGCGATCTGCGCCGCTTCGACGTCGATTTCGATCTACCGGATCACCTTACCCCGGAGTTTCCACCTCCAATATTTCTGACCACGCACCCGGAGCTTGGAGATGTGTCGCGAGGGGATCTGCTGACGATACGCAACTTCTACGAATACATGAACGGCATCATCACGCCCGTGCAGATGGAAGGACTTCGTCTGCTGCTGACGCCATTTCCGCAGGAGGAATTCAACCAGACCGAGGACAGGAAGGTAGCGATGCAAAGCACGGGTGTCGCTTGCCTCGATTGCCATTCCAATTTCCACACCAACGGGGCGTTTCACCTCACCCCGGACGTGCGGCCGCAAGCCGAGCGCTTCCGGCTCGACACAACCAGCCTGCGCGGCTTGTTCAACCAGCAGATCCACGGATCCAAGCGCTCGCTGCGTTCCGTGGAAGACTTTACGGAGTTCGAACAGCGCACCGCCTATTTCAACGGCGATCACGTGAGCGCCACCCGCAAGGGCGTGAACCTGCCGGATCGGCCCAACCAGGTCGCGATGATGGCGCAGATGCAGAACATCATCGATTTTCCTCCGGCACCCAAGCTCGATCCCTTTGGACGACTTGACCCGGCTACCGCCAGTGCGCTGGAGATCAAGGGCGAGCAGGTGTTCATGGGAAAGGGCCGCTGCGGCGAATGTCATGTTCCAGCCCAGTCCTTCATGGACAACAATATTCACGACCTGAAGCTCGAGCGATTCTACAAAGTTGGTCAGACGTTCAACGACCAGGTTGCCATTCCAGATGGACCCATCAAGACCTTCACGTTGCGCGGGATCAAGGATTCTCCGCCCTATCTTCATGACGGCCGTCTGATGACGCTGGGCGATACCGTTGAGTTCTTCAACCTGGTGCTCGGAACGAAGCTCGACCAATCGGAAAAGGAAGCATTGGTGGCCTATTTGCTCACGCTCTAGACATCACCCGGGAAAAACCGTGGCCGACAATTAACTAGGTATTGAATGGAGGACAGTTCATGCGTGCCGCCATAATGACAGTAGTCCTGGCAGTGTCGCCCTGCTGTGCGCTGGCGCAAATCGGCAATCCAGCCGGTCTTGCCCCCGATACCAGTATGGAGAAGCCTGGAGTTCCAGCACCGCACCAGACGAATTATCAGGATCGGCTTTTCGTACAGCTAATTACGGCAGGCGGCAGGGCCGAGATAGAGTTCGGGCGACTCGCGGCTGGAAAGACAAGCCACGAAGACCTCCGTGAATTTGCAAATCGGATGGTCGATGATCACAACAAGGCCAATGAGCAGCTGAAATCCGTGGCCGATAAAAGCAAGATTCCACTTCCCGAAGGGCTCGATCCAGATCACAAGAAAATCCGTTCCGATCTCGAAAAGCTCGACGGCGCCGCGTTTGAGCTGGCGTACCTGAGGGCGCAGATCGTCGATCACCAAAGGACGGCGCAGCTCCTGGCTTGGGAGATAGGCTCGGGCGAGGATGCAGCGCTTCAGCGCTTCGCCTCCGAAAAGCTGCCGACGGTGCTTGAACATCTTGACCTGGCCCGCACGTTGCACGCGAAGCTGGCAGGCCAAGCCCTGTTCGCGCCGGATACGCAAAAGGCCAAATGAAGCGGCGGTCATGTGGCACCTGAAAGTTCAGCTGCCTTCCGTGAATGTCAGCGCACGCGCTTCTGTTCGTCTGATTGAGAAAGTGACGCCATGGCGGAACTTCGGATCGCCGCCGCGCTTAATCCGGTGGAGGAGTTATCCGATGAACGCGACCAAAGAGTTTTTTGAAAGCTGGTTGCAGGAGAATGTCGGCACTCTTGCCGGCCAAGAGGAAGTGAGCTTCGCCGTGCTGGCTCAGCAATTCGAGCAGGATGCCGAAGCGGCCGGTTATGGTCGCGAGGTGCGTGAGGACGAGCTCGGAAACATTGAAGATGCGATCGAGCAAGCGCTCAAGAAAGCGCGAACTGGCGTGCATGGTGACGCCGCTGGCGAACCCAGCGATGTGGCAGCCCTCATGGATGCGCTGGAGGTCGAAGATGCCAAAAGCGGGCCGTAGGCCATACCAGATCAGCTCTTTTCGTTTGTCGAAGTTGCCGGGGTAGCCCCATGGAGCAGTTTCGCAAGGACATGGCCGCCTTGGCAGAGCCGGCTTTCTGGGTGACGATAGGTTTGCTTCTGGTCCCTTATGCGCTTGGAACGGTGCTGCTCGTTTGGACCTGCGGCTGCCTGTAAGGTGCTACTGACACACCCCGGTGGTGGTTCAACGGCCCTAACGCCATACAATACCCAGCTAATGCGCTCGCGGGGGGATCCTGCGCTGCAGCAATGTCCGAACGATCTCGTCGCCAGGAAGTTCATCGTCGACACCAAGCTCCTTTGCTGCCGGTAATCGCACCGCCGCGGCTGACAGCTTTTGGGAGAGGGCCGCCGTGTGCAGGCGCCGACGCTATCTGCGCTCTCAAAGTTCCAGCTACGGCCCCCTGTCACGGTTCCCCGATCACGCGCCTGAAGCGCGTTTCCTTGCCTCGAAAATAGCCCAGCAGCTTGCGCGTTGCCTTGGAACACTTGTGTCATATCGAAGTTCGGCCCGCATAGGAGAACCGAGATGGCCATCCCACAAGCGGACAACGACAACCACCTGCGCATGAAGCCGGCTCATCGAGGCAAAATCTCGCCCAAGGGGGCGATACACCAGGTTAGAGCACGACCCAGGTACAAAATGGCTCTGCGGGCGACAAGAATTAAGGCGAGGCGCTGAGATGCCGCGGACCAATAATGACGCTCGCAACGAGAAGACCACATCAGCTGCAGCAATCATTGTCGACAAGGAACGTGCTGAGCGCGCCGCCAAGACGGCGCGGTTAAAGGAAGCGCGCCTCGCACAGGCCATCACGCCGTCTCCCATAGAACGCAAGCAGCGTGTCACCAAAAAGGTTCGCAGGATTTTTGTTGCTGGCTAGGAGGTGTCCGTGACGCGCAATCATGACAAGGAAAGATACGACCGCGCCAAACGCATCAGCCAAGAGACGCTGGACGCTGAACGCGCACAACGCGCCGAGAAGACGGCGCGGCTGAGACAAGCAAGGCTTGCACAGCGTCCGGTGGAGTCGTCGCCGGCGCAGCCGCAAACTCGCCGCAAACCCATCCAGGCTCTCAAAAAGAGAAGCCGTAAGGTGATCGAAGTCTTTTAGGCTCTCCACATCCGTGCGGAACACTGGGAG